>JBFEJM010000144.1:0-6303 GCA_041553175.1 Gammaproteobacteria bacterium
CCGCTTTCACTGCGTAGGATGTCAGCTGCTGGCGTGGCGACAGAACTGTCAGTTCACCATCCTTCAAATATCCTAACTTCTGGTAATTGCCGATCAATGCGCGCCCGTTGTCCACCGCCGCGGGTGCCAGTACGTCGCGCCCGAAAAATCGGCTGTCGTAAGAGAAGTTGAGTAGCCCCAGCAGTGTGGGTGCGACGTCGATCTGGCTGGTCAGCTTCTCATATCTCCCGGGCACGACATGTTTGGGCGAATAGACCAGCAGCGGGATGTGATAGCGCGCTGCGGTCAGTGCATCTCTGCCGGCGCTTTTTCCGCAATGGTCGGCGACGACCACAAACAGCGTGTCGTCAAACCAGGGTTTGCTGCGTGCGCGTTCGATGAAGTCATGAATTGCGTAGTCGGTGTATTTCACCACGCCCGTGCGCCCGCCGGGCGAGGGGATATCGATGCGGCCGTCGGGATAGGTGTATGGCCTGTGATTGGATGTCGTCATGACCAGTCCGAAAAATGGTTTGCCTTCCGCCTGGGCGCGATCGATCTCGCTGAGGGTCTTGGTGAAGAGATCCTCGTCAGCGACGCCCCATACATTCGCGAAATGGATGTCTTCCGGGGCCAGATCATTGCGGTCGACGGTGTCGAAACCGTTCTGCGCGAAGAAGTAATTCATATTGTCGAAGTAACCGTAGCCGCCGTAGAGGAACTCGGTCACGTAGCCGTGTGCGCGAAAGACCTGGCCGAGTGAAAACATGTTTTCGTTGTGAGGCCGTTTGACGATAGAACGGCCGGGCGTCGGCGGCACTGACAGGGTGATGGCTTCCAGTCCGCGATCGGTGCGGGTGCCGGTGGCGTATAAGTTGGTGAACAACAGGCTGTCATGCGACAGCGCATCGAGAAAGGGTGTCGCACCGCGGTCGCTGCCGAAGATGCCCAGATATTCGGCGCTCAGACTTTCGACCGTGATAAGCACCACATTGAGATGTTTCTCCGGCCCGCGCCCGACGATCCTGCGGGTTATGTCCAGTGGGTCGTCGCTGACGAACTGCGTGCCCGGCTCGGCGAGCAGCTTGCGCAGGTGTTCGAACAGCTGCCGTTCCTCCCGCACCGCATAGTAGCGGGTGTAATCGAGCTCGTTGTTACGAAAGGCGGCAAAAAAACTGTAGATGCCGTCGCCGGCGAGTTCGTTGGCGTAGCGGTTGCTCGAAAAGGCCGCCATGGAGTTGTCGACGGTCAGGGTTGCGGTGATCGGTATGGCCAAGAGTAGTGTCGCTTGACGCAATCGCTGGGTCAGCGTCGTGCGCGGGCCTTCGGTCAAAATGAAGCGCCGCACCAGCAGGAAGACCAGCGCGGTGGCGACACCGATGACCGTCAGTAATGCGGGGATCGGATACGACTCGCGGATATTACCGATGACCTCATTGGTGTAGACCAGATAATCGACGGCGATGAAATTGAAGCGGCTCTCGAACTCATCCCAGAATACCCATTCGGCCACCGCCACGAACAACAGCAGGTAGAGTGTCAGCAGGACGCCCAGTTGCAGGACGCGGCGCTGCCATCGGTTGCGGAAGGCGCGCTCGGGCAGCAGCGTCAGATAGATAACCAGGGGGACAAAAAAATAACTGGCGGTTACCAGATCATAGAACGATCCAATCGCGAATGCGGTGATTGCGGTGCCCGGAGCCAGGTCGGCGCCCAAGGTGTGCACCAGCAAGGCTATTCGGATCGATAGCGCGATCCCGAGAAAAACCAGTGTCAGCAGATAGACCGTGCCGAACCGGCGGTTGAAAAAATGGTGCATGCTGTATTTCCTCCTGCGTGCGGCTGCGAAGGCGCAGTGGCACGGTAAAACGCGAGCGGGGCCTGCTGCAGAGCAGAACGGCGAAAGACGGGGTGACGCCGGGGTCGGCGATCAGGACGGAGGTGCCTGCGCCCAGTGGCCGGGGTAGCGGCGCAGATAGATGGCGGGTAGCCCGCAGGCGTGTACGGACGATTGATGACTGTTCGTGTGGCAGCTGCGTGCTATGTCGATCGGGTCGGTATCGTCGACCTCGAATATGCCAATGAGATCGGCGTCACTGGCGCTTACCGGCGCGAATGCGGCATCGATCGGCGCGTACGTTGACCATGCTGCATCGGGAACGAGCAGCGTGAACCAAAGCGCAAGAAGAAGTCGTAGTGCCAATAGCCTGCCCATAAGAGTCTGGCGAGGAGGGTGGAGTGCCGGGTCTGAACCGGCGCTATTATGGCGCATTCCCCCGCGGCTATTTAGCGGTTTGTTTTGTGGAAATCGGCGTGACGGCGCGCTGTTTACCCCGGCGCAGGTTGATGGAACAATACGCCCCGTTTGCACTTACCTGGATACTTCACTCCCCATGATCGAACAAATACTCGAGCGGACACTCTATGCCAGCCGCTGGCTGCTCGCCCCCATATTCCTTGGCTTGAGCCTGGCGCTGCTTGCCCTGGGTATAAAATTCTTTCAGGAACTGGTCCATCTGCTGCCAATGGTGCTCGAGACCAGCGAGTCGGACCTGGTGCTGACCGTCCTGGCCCTGGTCGACCTGGCGCTGGTCGGCAGCCTGCTGGTCATGGTGATGTTCTCCGGCTACGAGAATTTCGTGTCGCAGCTCGATATCCATGAAGGCAGCGAAAAGCTGGGCTGGCTGGGCAAGCTCGACTCCGGCACGCTCAAGTTGAAAGTGGCCGCCTCGATTGTCGCCATTTCCTCCATCCACCTGCTGCGTATCTTCGTCAACGCCCATCAGATCGATAACGACAAACTGCTCTGGTATGTCGTCCTTCATTTGACATTTGTCATCTCCGCGCTGCTGGTTGCCTATATGGACCGGCTGACCAAGCACTGAAGTGCACAAGTATTCCTGCCGTCGGCCGATAGAAGCCGACGGCATAATATCTGCCTGATCGAGAATCGGCGCCAACGTATTGGCTGTTTGAGGCTAGGTCGCTGTGTACGAGCGGTAGACATCTGTCGATCGCTTGATCTAAGAAGTTGAAGTACCTGAAAAAATGTGGTTACATCCGCAAGTCGATGCTAGGCGGCTCAAGGAGTTGGCGGTCTCGTCGGCGCAGGAACGCATGACGTCACGTTCTGGATGTGGACACGGAGATTCTGGGACTTCTCCGCAACAAAAATCGGAAACGAGGATTTTTCTATGAACCTAAGGTTATCTGTTGCCGCAGTAGCAGCTGCGCTGAGCGTAGCGGGGTCGGCGCAGGCAGCCATTGAAAATATAAGTTTCAATGGCTTCCTCACCGTCGGCGCGACCAAGAGCAATTCCGATGTGCCGTATTTCAACGGCAACATTACGGATTCCGTGGGGTTCGAACAGGACAGCCGCGTGGGTCTGCAGATCTCGGCGGACATCAACCCTCAGATCAGTGTGACCGCGCAGTTGCTCGGCCGTGCCCGTGACCAGGACTACGATGCCTTCTTCGACTGGGGTTTTGTCAGTTATGCGGCCAGTGATTCCGTCACCATCCGCGGCGGTAAGCTGAAATTCCCGACCTACCTGATTTCGGACTACTTCGAGGTGGGTTATGCGTATCCTTGGATTCGCCCCCCGCAGGAGGTTTATTACAGTAATCCGCTGACCGCGATCTCCGGCGCCGACGTGCTGTTCCGAGTGCCGGCCGGTAATGCCGATCTGCTGATTCAGCCCTATGTCGGTACCAGTCGCGGGCAGGAGACTCTGGTTCCGCAGTGGGCGCTGGAGGTGGATAACATGGCCGGTAACGCATTCATGCTGCCAGATCCAGGCAGCATCGCGTTTGTGGATTTCGAAGCCGAGAATCTGGTCGGTATCAATACCAGTTTGACCTGGAGTGGCTTTTCGGTTCGTGCCGGTTATCTGACCACCGACGTCAAGGCACAGGACATCGGTGTGATCAATGCCGATACGGCCGATTTCTGGAGTGTGGGCGCGACTCTCGACTGGAACAATATCGTCAGCTATGCCGAGTATTTCGAGCGCGAGATCGACGGCATCGCCAATCTGGGTTTCCCCAATCAGAAGGGCTATTACGCCACGCTGGGCTATCGTATCGGCAAGTTCCTGCCGCATATCACCTACGCCAATCTGGACGACAACGATAATCCGCTCGGCAGTTGTGGGACAGTCGGTGGTAATCCTGTGCCATGCGGCGAGCCGCTGGAGCAGGATTCCATTACCTTGGGATTGCGTTACGAGTTGGGTACCGGTGCCGCACTGAAGCTGGAAGCGCAACAGATCAGCACGAAAAACGGACGCGGGCTGTTTACCGGGTACGTAACTGATCTGACCGATCCGACGGGTTTTTCTGCTAAAGATCCAGGTGATGTGAATGTGTTCAGTATCGCCGTCGACGTCGTATTTTAGGAGAGCCTCGAATGAAAATATCCATCAAGAATACATTTCGACTCTCGCTGGCGGCCGGTCTTTTGATCGGTGCCGGGCTGGTACACGCGGAACTGGCGGTGGTCGTACATCCGAGCAATGCCCTGACCACGATTTCGGCTAAGGATGTCAGCCGGATCTATCTGGGTAAGGCGCGTTCTTTCCCCGGTGGTGGCAAGGTCAAGCCCATCAATCTTCCCAGTGGCAATGCTGCTCGCGACGAGTTCTACCAGACCTATACGGGTATGAATGACGCACAGGTCAAGGGGCACTGGTCAAAGCTGATGTTTTCCGGCAAGGGAAATCCCCCTGACGAAGTCAGCAATGACGCCGAGGTCAAATCCGCGGTCGCCGGTGACTCGGCAGCGATGGGGTACATCGACAAGTCTGCTGTGGACAGCAGTGTCAAGGTGCTGACCGTTTCACCCTAGTTGTTGTCAGGCACAAGGTCGTCCAATAGAAAAGTCTCCGGCAGGTCATGGAGACATAAAAAAACCCCAGCCAATCGGCTGGGGTTTTCTTTTTGGTCTAATGGCTACTTACATGTGGACAGGAACTTGGCGCTCGGTCCCTGACAGGGATCGGCGCTGAATTTCGCTTCACCGGTGGCGGGTGTCGCAGTCTCCACCGGTGCGGTGGTGGCGCTGTCCGCGCCTGAATTCGTCTGCTTGCTGGAGGCGAACTTGGCTCGAGCAGCCTCTTCGTCCGCGCGGGCCGCTGCCGCAGCGTCCCGCGCCCGCTTGGCTTCGGCTTCCGCCTGAGCCTGCGCGGCCAGACGGGCCTGCTCGGCCTCACGGGCCGCCAGCGCTTCACGTGCCTTGCGTGCTTCGGCTTCGGCCGCCAGACGGGCCTGTTCCGCGCGCTGTGCCGCTTCCTGCTGGGCGGCCTGACGTCGGGCCTCCGCGGCCCTGGCGGCACGTGCCTCGGCCGCCAGACGATCCTGTTCCGCTCGTTTTGCCGCCTCGAGTTCCGCTGTGAGACGGGCACGTTCATTCTGTTGCGCCTGTGCCAGTGCACGCTCGCGCTCACGCAGACGCTCGGCTTCGGCCTCGGCGGCGCGTTTGCGTTCAGCTGCGGCCCGTTGTTCGGATTGCTCGTTTTCGACGCGGATACGCTCCGCTTCGGCTTCAGCGGCGCGGGCGCGCTCGGCCGCCGATGCGGCGAGACGCGCGGCGGCACCTTCAATATCGGCCAGACGCTTTTCATACTCGGCTTTTGTCGCCGAAGGCTCGACAACCTCAACCTCCGGTTGAGCTACCTGGGCCGGCTCTTTCGAGCCCGACATGAGAAAGAATCCGACAATGGCAGCGACCACCACAGCCCCACCGAGCATCATGGGTGTGTTGGATCCCCCTGCCGTTGGGGCCGCCTCTGTACCTGCGGTGATCTGCGCCATCTGTTCCGCGCTGGCGTGAGGCCGGGGCCGATGTGCCCGCTCGCTATGACTGTGCGCGCTGTGGCTGCCCGTGGCATCTGCACCTGCTTCGTGATGGCCTTCATGTTCCGCAGCGGTTTTGGCGCGGTGGGCCTCGGAGACTTCCCGTGCCTGCTTGGCCATTTCCACGATTTTGGGGACCGCCCGCGTTCCGCTGTGCTCGGTTGCATCAGCCGCTGTCGTGGTGTCGTTCGATTTGCTACTCACGCTGGTACTCCCTGCCCGAAGATTGTGCCCGGGCCTGAATGTTACTGATTGACCTTTGCTATCGGCCATTTTCGGGGCAGCTAAAAGACGCTTGCGGGCGAACCAGGCGGGGCTTGTACTGGCGTTATCGAAAGAATCAGGGGCAGCGTCTTAAAACGCAATAAAAACAGTTTGTTGGTGTAAATTGCCGGACCCGGACGGGCAATCAGCTTGCTCAGCCCCAGGACACTTTCATAGGCGGCCAGGGGCTGGCCAGCCTGTCGCAAC
>JBFEJM010000145.1:0-6302 GCA_041553175.1 Gammaproteobacteria bacterium
CAGAATATGAACCTGATGTTCGGCTTAGCGGAACAGGCTGGGCTGGAGGGCGTCGCGCTGCTGCCCTGACCCGGGGTGCATGGCGCGGATTTTGCCTTGGATTAGGTTGTGGATGCGAATCGGACGGAGATCCCCATATACCGGGCTTGGAAGCTCAGGCTGCTGCTTGGGCTGGCGGTCGCTGTCGTGCTGGTGGGTGGCTGGGAGCTTTACCACCTTGGCAAGTCACGCGCCGGTGGCGACCTGGACTCGCTCTATGCCGAGCGCGAACGTCTGCAGGATCAGCTCAGCGTGCTGGATGCGCGCAATGCCGATCTGGAGCGGCAGATCGCAGCGCTCGAGCGTGCCACCCAGGTCGATCGACAGGCCTATGCTGTATTCAAGGAGGAGCGCACAGGCCTGCAGAGCGAGATCAAGGGTCTGCGCGAAGAGTTGGCCTTTTATCGCGGCGTCCTGGCGCCAAGCAAGGACAAGGTCGGATTGCAGGCGCAGGACTTCGACGTGGTGCCGGCCCTGGGTTCAGGGCGTTATCGCTACCGGTTTGTCCTGACGCAGTCGGGCAAAAAGGATCAGGTTGCGAAGGGTGTTGTGCATGTGTTTGTCGAGGGTCTGCAGGATGACGAAGTCAAACGACTGAGTCTGTCCGAGCTGACCGGTGACGAGAACACGGATATCCCGTATCGCTTCCGCTATTTCCAGACTATCGAGGGTGACGTGCAATTACCTGAAGGTTTTATTACGGAACGCGTTGTCGTGCAGGCGGTACCGGCATCGGCACCGCGCCTGCCTTTGGAGTGGACGTTCGATTGGCCGCCGGAGACCGGCGGCAATGCCGAGGAGAGGTGATTATGTTCGGACAAGGGAAGAAGACGGCTGCCAAGATCGATACCATCGTCGGGCAGCACACTGAGATTACCGGCGACGTCCGCTTTAGCGGGGGTCTTCACGTTGATGGCACGGTGAAAGGCAATGTGATCGCCGACAAGGACAGCGACGCGGTATTGATGCTGAGCGAACATGGACGTATCGAAGGCGAAGTCCATGTACCGAATGTCATCCTGAACGGGGCCGTCAGCGGCGATGTGCACGCCTCTGAGCGGGTTGAGTTGGCCACCCAGGCCAAGATCAACGGCAACGTCTATTACAACCTCATTGAAATGGCCATGGGTGCCGAGGTTAATGGTAATCTGGTGCACCAGACGGCCGGCAAGCAGGTTCAGCCCGCAACCGAAACCCGCAAGGCGGCTACGGGAGAAGGTGTTATCAAGGTTGCCCAGGGTAATTCTTGACTATAATGGTCAACAACCGGATAATGTTGCACAGAATTCACCAGTATTTTTTTGTGGAGAAGCACGATGACAGAGACAGCAACCAACGTCGATATGGAAAGCCCTCTGGTCTTCACCGAGGCTGCGGCGCTCAAGGTGAAGGGGCTGATTGAGGAAGAAAGCAACCCGAATCTGAAGCTGCGCGTGTTCGTATCGGGCGGCGGCTGTTCCGGTTTCCAGTACGGCTTCACCTTCGATGAAGCCGTCAATGACGGCGATACCGAAGTCGAGCAGTGCGGTGTGACCCTGCTGGTCGATCCCATGAGCTACCAGTACCTGGTCGGTGCCGAGATCGATTACAAGGAAGATCTGGAAGGTGCGCAGTTCGTCATTCGCAACCCGAATGCAACCACGACCTGTGGCTGCGGCTCCTCCTTCTCGACTGCCTGAACGATACTGTTCGTACTGAAAAAGGGACGCCTTGGCGTCCCTTTTGCGTTTCGAGTGCCTCTGTCCCGCGGCCCGTCGCATTTGCTATGCTTGGCCCGGCACATGCGGGTGATTGTTCCCCAGCACCTGACGACGCACTTCCCAGAGGAATCATAATGAGCGAATACCTGCCCGGCCTGGAAGGTGTACCTGCCACCAAATCCAATATTTCAGAGCTCGATGGCAAGCGCGGCATACTGACCTATCGCGGCTATCGCATCAAGGATCTCGCCGAGCACAGCAGTTTCGAGGAAACGTCGCTGCTGCTGTTGGACGGATGTCTGCCGACGCGTGAGGCGCTGGACGAATTCGATCGTCAGATCCGTGCCAACCGACCGGTGAAATACAACATCCGCGAGATCATGAAGTATCTCCCAGCGACCGGACACCCGATGGAAATGCTGCAGGCCTCTGTGGCCTGCCTGGCCATGTTCTATCCGGGCGATGAGTGTCTGACCGGCGGCGAAAGCTGCGGTGACGTGAACTATGTCCACAACATGTCAGTGAAGATCCTGGCACGCATGGCGACACTGGTGACCATGTGGGAGCATATTCGCAACGGCTATGACCCCATCCCGCCGCGCAAGGATCTGTCCTATGCGGCCAATTTCCTCTACATGCTGACCGGTGAAGAGCCGGACCCGCTGTGGGTGCGCATCATGGATGCCTGCCTGATCCTGCATGCGGAACACACCATCAATGCCTCCACCTTTGCCGCGCTGGTATCGGGTTCGACGCTGGCCAGCCCTTATATGGTCATCGCGGCGGCCATCGGTACGTTATCCGGGCCGCTGCATGGCGGTGCCAATCAGCGTGTCGTGGAAATGCTGCATGAAATCGGCTCCCCGGACAAAGTTCGACCCTGGTTGGACAAGCAACTTGCCAACAAGGAAAAGATCTGGGGCATGGGGCATCGGGAATACAAGGTCAAAGACCCGCGCGCCACTATCCTGCAGAAACTCATGATGGATCTCGTCGAGGCGCGTGGTGGTCAGATGAGTCCCCTGTTTGAAACGGCGCTGGCATTGGAAGAGGCATGTGAAGAGCGCCTGTCAGCCAAAGGCGTCTGGGCCAATGTCGATTTCTATTCGGGGATCCTCTATGCCGAAATGGGCATCCCGGCCGATCAGTTTACGTCCATCTTCGCGATCGCGCGTTGCGCGGGCTGGTTGGCGCACTGGCGCGAACAGCTCAAGGACAATCGTATCTTCCGTCCTACCCAGGTCTACACCGGGGAACAGGAACGTGATTACGTCGCGATAGAACTGCGCGTCTGAACAAGCCGGCCAGGCAAATCACGTCGGCGGCTGTTCTGTTTCGCGTTGTTGTCCGGGTTTCCTGTTGCACGCTCGCTGCGTCAGCGCAGGGCCAGAGAAACTCCCGCGGCGGGGAAAATCCCTCCCAGAACGGTGTCGTGGCGTGCTCCAGTCACACTCGCGATACTGCCGGTTCGCCCGCTCAGGGTTTGTTGTGCCAGCCAGGCGAAAGCCGTCGCCTCCACCCAATCGGGATGTAGACCGTGAATCTCCGTTGATTCGATCTTCAGTGCGGGCAGGTTCTCGCTCAAATTCTTCAACAGAGTTCTGTTGTGTACCCCGCCTCCGCAAACCAGCAGCCGTTGACAGTCCGGTGCCCACTGGGTCACGGCATCCGCGATCGATCTTGCGGTCAGTGCGTTCAGGGTCGCCTGGATATCGGCCGGCGCGAAGTGTTCGAGGTCTACTTGCTGTTTTAGCCAGTCCAGACAGAAGTATTCCCGCCCCGTACTCTTGGGGGGCGCCTGGCGGACATATTCGTCCCGCAACAGTGCTTCCAACATATCGTGAAGGATGCGTCCCTGGGCGGCCCAATGCCCGTCGCGGTCCAATAACTCGCCTTGGTTCGCATTGATCCAGGCATCCATCAATACATTACCCGGGCCGGTATCGAAACCGGTGACAGGCGCGTCCGGTGCAGCGGGCAGGTGTGTGATGTTGGCCATGCCGCCGATATTGAGTATGCAGCGTGACTCGTCGCTTGTGCGAAAGCAGCTGGCGTGAAAGGCCGGCACCAGCGGGGCGCCCTGGCCGCCCGCGGCCATGTCGCGGCGACGGAAGTCTGCCACCGTGGTAATGCCGGTGCGCTCGACGATGATGTTGGGGTTGCCGATCTGAAGCGTGAACGGATGCGTTCCGCCGGGACGATGTCGAATGGTTTGGCCGTGGCTTCCTATAGCGGTCACGCGTGCCGGAGCGGTACCGCTGGAATCCAGTAATTGAATAGCGGCCGCCGCGAATGCCTCGCCGAGGGCGCAATCCAAATGACCCAGGAGATCCACTTCGTTTGGTGTATGACCGGATGCCAGTCTATGCAGGTCATCTCTCAGGTTTATGTCGAACGGCAGGGTGCTGGCTGCCAGCACCTGAGGTATGGGTGGTGAAAGATCGACCAGTACAGCATCGATGCCGTCCAGGCTGGTGCCTGACATGAGACCTATGTAAAGAGCAGACATGCGCGAGCCTGTTCGTGTGCGGAAGGTCGAACGATACTTCAGTGAGCGCCGAAAATCACGAAGACATGCAAAGACGCAGACGCCTCGTATCGCGCAAGGCGCGAGGTCCGCGGTGAATGAATGGATTGCGTGAAACGAGTGGCGAGGCTTGTCGGGTCAGCCGGGCGTGTGAAATTGCACCCGACCGACCCGCCGGATTGAATCAGTCCTGCTTCAAAGCGACCTGCGTGGTGCGATCGCGGACGAGATCAAGCTTGGCCAGCATATCCTGTGCGGTCTTCTCGAAATCGTCGCGGTAGCGCTTGTTGATCGGGTCTGCATCCGGGAACTTCACCGCCAACGGGTTGCGGTGTACACCATTGACCAGGAATTCATAGTGCAGGTGGGGGCCAGTAGCGAGGCCGGATTTGCCGATGTAGCCGATGGTCTGGCCCTGTCGTACCCGCGTACCGGTATTGATACCGCGGGCGAACTTCGACATGTGCGCATACAGCGTGCTGTAGGTGCTGCCATGCTGGATGACCACTGTGTTCCCGTAGCCGCCCTTCACACCGCGAAAGACGACACGGCCATCGCCGGTGCTCTTGATCGGCGTACCGATTGCGGCGGCATAGTCCACGCCCTTGTGTGCGCGAATGCGATTCAGGATGGGGTGCTTGCGCTTCAGGTTGAAGCCTGAGCTGATGCGTGAGAGCTCGACGGGTGTACGCAGAAACGCCTTGCGCATGCTGCGGCCATCCGGCGTGTAATAGCCGGTCTGTCCGTCGCTGTTGGTGTAGCGAATGGCACGGAACACCTGCCCCTGATTGACAAATTCGGCGGCCAGGATATTGCCGTCGCCGATACGTTCCCCATCGAGGAACAGTTCATCGTACAGCACAGTGAAACGATCACCCTCGCGAATGTCGAGGGCAAAGTCGATGTCCCAGCCGAAAATGCCGGCAAGGTCCATAGTCAGGCTGTCGGAAAGATTGGCTTGCTGACCGGCCAGGAACAGGGAGCTCTCGATGACGGCGCTGGCATGCGCGGTCTGACGGTCCGGAATACGGTGAATGGACGTGGCGACAAATTCGTCACCCTCACGTTGCACCTTCAGCCCGCGGGTGACGCTTTCTTCATAGCGCAGTTCGAGCAATTGGTTGTCGCCGTTGACACGGAAATGCAGTTGTTGGCCCGGGTGAATACGCTTGAGGGTGGTGACAGCCGCGCCGAGTTCCATGACCTGGTGCAGTTCCCGCGCGCTGATTCCGGCCCGGTCGAATATCCGAGCCATGCTGTCGCCTTTCTGAACCGTCGCTTGCTTCCAGACGCCTTCGTCAATAGCGGCCTGTTCCATCGCCGGCGGCTGAGTTGCGACTGCGTCCTGGCGTACGGGCGAAGCGGAACTGTCGTCGCTGCTCGGAACCGGCTCGAGCGCCGCGACTTCAGTAACCTCTGCGCTAGGAATATCCGTGGCCACAACGCCCGGCGGCGTGCTTGGAATAGTGATCGACTGGGTCAGAGCGGAGACACGCTTGGCCTCCACATTTTTCAGTGTCAGGCTGAATAAGCCTGCGCCGCTGACGACGGCAACGGCCAGGATTGCCCAGTGAAAACGGCGAAGTCGGAATTTCGGCATGAAATCCCGATTGGGGCGATTGTAGTCGCGCAAACTGGAATGTGGACGGATCACGGAATTTCCTTATAAATCATCCGCCGACAAGGTAATAGTCCGGCGGCAAAAGGTCAACTGTTTATATACGATCGGCCCTGAAGGCCATGTACTTTAAGTCAGAGGCACAAATCATGCCGGTGCCGCGGCAGGTCGAGTATCCGGCCGCAACCCGGGCCATGATCCGCCGGGCTCCTATGGTAATCTGTCGCTCTTTTGCGTTCATCAGAAAGTCGGGGGAATGTGATCATGGTCTCAGCCACTGAGGCATTGGCGGAAATAAAGCGTGGCGCGCATGAAGTTCTGGTCGAAGCAGAATTACTGGACAAACTGAAGACGGGGCGGCCACTGAGGATCAAGGCGGGGTTCGACCCGACCGCGCCGGATCTTCATCTGGGGCACA
>JBFEJM010000146.1:0-6291 GCA_041553175.1 Gammaproteobacteria bacterium
CCGCGGTCCGGTCGACGCGACTCCCCGCCGCCACCACCGCACTGGCATGAATCCCCGGCTCGGGTGTGCCGGTGTCGCTCAGAATGCTCGCGACCCGCGCATAGGTCGCATAGGGATTAGCGCTCACCAGCGCCGGCACAGCACAGCCTTCGAGCTGGTCAGCCGCCAGAATAACCGCTCCGGCGCGGGTGTCTGCGAGATACTTCCGATAACGGGGATTGGCCAGAAAACTGATACAGCCGGGTCGACCCTCCTGCAGCGTGCAGACACCCTCGATGTTGACCGCGCCATCGCCCTCGAGCTGCGCGCCCACACGTTCGGCCAATTCGCCCAGCGTCAATGTCACGCCGATCTCCCAGTGCCGTCAGGCGAGAATCAATTACCCATTTTCTTCAGGCGTTCCAGAATGGCATCGGTGATATCAATGCGGGTACTGGCGAATACGACACCCTCGGAGACGATGAGGTCATAGTTCTCGGCCTTGGCCAGATCGACGATTGCCTCGTACAGGCGACGCTGAAGTTTGGCAAGTTCCTCGTTGCGACGGATATTCAGATCCTCGCGGAATTCATCCTGCGAACGCTTGAGATCGCGCTTGCGTGAAACCAGATCGCGTTCTACCTTGGTCCGGTCGGAGTCGGACATGACCGCGGAATCACGCGAAAGCTTGTCCTCCGACTGTTTGATATCCCGCTGCAGGGCCACGAGCTCTTTCTCACGCGGCGCGAATTCGGCCTCCATTTTGCTGATCGCGGCCTTGGCCTGCGGCGCTTCTTCCATCAGCTTGACGGTGTTGACGAATCCGACCTTGACCTCGGCCAGCGCCAGCGCCGGCACGAACAGACAGATCGAAACTAAAGCGGTAAAAAGGCGGCGCATGTTCAAAGTATCTCTCCCGATTGACTGTAAATATGTCGGATGCTACAGACTGGTACCGATGGTGAACTGGAATACCTGTGTTTGATCACCCGGTTCGTCGTTCAGAGGCCGCGCCAGACTGAACGTCAACGCGCCCAGCGGTGACAACCAGGTTGCACCCACACCTACCGAATAGCGCAGTTCATCGGCTCTGAAATCATCATAACTCGGATAGACGTTACCGACATCAAAAAACGCGCTCATACGGAACGAGTTGGATTTGGTGAAGAATGGCGGCGGGAACAGAATTTCCGCGTTGCCGACCACGCGGAATCCGCCGCCAAGCGGATCACCCAGTGAATCGCGCGGGCCCAGGGTATTGTCCTCGAAACCACGCACCGAGCGCACACCGCCGGCATAATAGTTCTCGAAGAAGGGCAAGGACTCGAAATCGCCGAATCCGTCGCCATAGCCGACTTCGCCATTCAGCATCAGCGTGAACAGCTTGGTCAACGGAATGAACGTCTGTGCCTCATAACCGACTTTGTAGTACTGCAGATCCATGCCCGGCACGGTCGCTTCCAGGGACAGCCGCTGCTGAGAGCCGCGATCCGGGAAAATTGTCTTGTTGCGGGTATCATGCGACCAGCTCGTCCTGAGCTTTAGCGTGTCGAACTGATTTCCGTTGCCGTTGATGAAATCGCGAATCTCCTGCGATGAGAACGCTGTCGTATCGATATCAAGATACTCGTATTCAACATTGAAGCGGACGAAATCGAATTCGTTTATCGGAATGCCGTAACTCACATTACCGCCAAAGGTGTCCGCGGTGTAGTCGGCCACGTTGGCTTCGGACGCGTCGGTGGTGCGGTAATAGGCGCCGAACCCTCGGCTGATTCCGTCAATGGTGTAGTACGGATTCAGATACGAGAAGCTGTAGACGGTATTGGAACTGCTGTTGTTGAATGCCAGGCTCACGCGTTTGCCGCTGCCCAGAAAGTTATCCTGGGTGACACTGGCGTTGAACAGGACACCGGACGACTGCGAGTAGCCCAGGCCGACCATGAGATTGCCCGACGGACGTTCGGTCACGTTGTAATTGATATCCACCTGATCGGTCGTGCCCGGCACAGTCGGGGTTTCGACGTTGACCTCTTCGAAGAAACCGAGCCGGTCCAGTCGCGTACGCGAGCGCTCAACCGCAGATGTGGAGAACCAGCCACCTTCCATCTGACGCATTTCGCGACGCAGGACTTCGTCGCGGGTACGGGTATTGCCGGACATGTTGATACGCCGCACATACACCCGCTTGCCCGGATCGATAAAGAAGGTCACCAGCACTTCCTTGGTCTCTTCATTGATCTCGGGAATGGTATTGACGTTGGCGAAGGCATAGCCCTTGTCACCCAGTTTCTCACTGATATTGCTGACCGTTTCCGTTGCACGCTTGCGCGAGAAGATGTCGCCCGGATTGAAGCCGACTGCGGGAAAGAGCACTTCCGGCTCCACCACCAGATCACCCGCCAGACGCACCTCTTTCACCCGGTACTGTTCGCCCTCGGTCACATTGATGGTGATATAGATGTCCTGCTTATCCGGCGTGATCGACACCTGAGTGGAATCGATGCTGAAATTGATGTAGCCGCGATCGAGATAATACGAACGCAGGGTTTCCAGATCCCCCGCCAGCTTCTGTTTGGAATACTGATCGACGCCGGTATAGAAAGACAGCAGTGTGGGTGTGCTGAGCTGAAAGTCCTCCAACAGCGTCTTGTCGTCGTACACTTTATTGCCGACGATGCTGATCTGCTTGATGCGCGCGGCGCGGCCTTCCGATACCGCGATATTGATAGCGACGCGGTTGCGTTCCAGCGGTGTGACAGTTGTCTTGATCTTGACGCCGTACTTGCCGCGGCTGAAATACTGACGTTCCAGTTCCTGCTCCACCTTGTCGAGCAGGGAGCGATCGAACACCCGGCCCTGGGCGAACCCGATCTCCTTCAGCGAAACCAGCAGCGGTTCGCTTTCGATGTCCTTGTTGCCGGTGATTTCGATACTGGAGATGGCCGGCCTCTCCTCCACCACCACCACCAACACACCGCTGTCGCGCTCGATGCGCACGTCTTTGAAGAAACCCGTCCTGAACAGGGCGCGTATGGCATCGGCCGAACGCGTTTCGTCAAAGGTCTCGCCGGTTTTGATCGGCAGATAACTGAAGACCGTGCCGGGCGCGATGCGCTGGAGACCCTCGACGCGTATATCCGTCACGGTGAAAGGCTCGAACGCCCAACTGTTCATGCCAACCGCCGCACCGGCAATCAAGCAGGAGCGCAACAGAGATTTCATGGTGTTATGTTCCAATTCTTGTTGTCTATGTCAGCCCAGAAGGCGATTGAAGTCGTTGAAGAGCGCCAGGCTCATCAATGCGAACAGCAGGGCAATACCGATTTTCTGACCCAGTATCTCGGTCTGCTCGGAAACCGGGCTGCCCTTGAAAAGCTCAATAAGGTAATACATAAGGTGTCCACCATCCAGTATGGGCACCGGCAACAGATTCAAAACACCCAGACTGATGCTGACAATGGCGAGAAAGCTGAGAAAGGTGACAAGGCCGATGCGGGCCGAATGACCGGCGTATTCGGCGATACTCAAAGGCCCGCTGATATTATCCAGCGACGCCTCGCCGACCACCATTTTCCACAGTGTGCGCAGTGTCAGCACACTCATATCCCAGGTCTTGACCACGCCCCTGCTCAGCGCTTCCACCGGACCATAGCGTGTTTCGGTCCGCAACTCCGCGTTCAGCTCGGGCGGAATATGGACTTCGGCACCGATGCGGCCGATCACCCGATCGTCGATTTTTACCCGATCGGGTCGCACGGTCAGATCGAATACCGCGCCGTCACGTTCCACCTGCACCGCGATCAACTGCTCGGGATGTTTCTGCACGTAGTCGACCCAGTCTTCCCACGCCTCGATAGTGTTACCGTCGGCCTGGATGACCTTATCGCCGGCCCGCATCCCGGCCGCCTCGGCAGCGCCGTCGGCAACAACACGTTCGATCACCGCCGGCAGCACCGGACGCCACAGTCGCAGACCCATTTTGTCCAGCAGGCTGCCGCGATCGAGCAGTCCCTCGACCGGTTCGAGATCCAGGTACACCGTGCGCAAACGACCATCGATGCTTTCCACTTCCAACGCCAGGCGGCTGCGATCGAGCGCGCCCTCCAGCAACTGGAGAATCGCGACATCCAGGGTCGGTGTGGGTTGGCCGTTGACGGAACGCAGGAGATCGCGTGACTCGATACCGGCGACCGCGGCAAGACTGCCTGCTTCCGGCGCATCCAGTATCGGCTTGGTTCCCGGCACACCGTGCATGAACAACGCCCAGTAGGCAATAATGGCAAAGAGGAAATTGAACGCGGGGCCGGCAACGACCACGGCGATGCGGCTGGAGACAGGCTTGCGATTAAAGGCGCGCGGCAGATCCGCCGGTTGCACTTCACCCTCGCGCTCGTCCAGCATCTTCACATAACCGCCCAGCGGAATCGCGGCAAGCACGAACTCGGTGCGATCGGGGCCGTAGATACGTCGCCACAATGGCCGACCGAACCCGACCGAGAACCGCAGCACCTTGACCCCGACACGACGCGCCACCCAGTAGTGGCCGAATTCGTGCACGGTGATGAGCACACCCAGTGCCAGTATGAAGGCGCCCGCGGAAAACAGAAAACTGCTCATGATCCCACCCGTCGTTCGCGGCCGGCTATCTGCCGGGCGGCGATATCGCGCGCGGCATAATCGGCATCCAGAATCTGCTGCAGGTTGTCGCCCGCGGCGACCGCACACAGCGAGAGCGTTGTCTCGATCGCCGGTGCGATGCCATCGAACCCCAGTTTGCCATCGAGAAAGGCCTGCACCGCAACTTCGTTGGCGGCATTCAGGATAGCGGGTGCGGTGCCACCGCGCTGCCAGGCGGCCTGTGCCAGACCGAGACAGGGGAAACGGCGCGGGTCGGGCGCCTCGAAGTCGAGCCGGCCAATGGCGAACAGATCGAGCGGCTGCACGCCGGATTCCATGCGCTCGGGCCAGGCCAGTGCGTGCGCAATCGGCGTGCGCATATCCGGATTGCCGAGCTGCGCCAATACCGAACCGTCGTGATAGTCGACCAGGGAATGAATAACGCTTTGCGGATGCAACACCACCTGAACCTGTTCCACCGGCAGACCGAACAGCCAGCAGGCCTCGATCAGCTCGAGCCCTTTGTTCATCATGGTGGCGGAATCAACCGAGATCTTTCGGCCCATGTCCCAGTTGGGATGCGCGCAGGCCTGCTCCGGTGTCACCCGCGCCAGCTGATCCAGGGGTGTGGTACGAAACGGTCCGCCCGACGCCGTCAGCAGAATACGCCGCACGCCGGCGGCGCGCTGGCCGGCACTGAATCCGGCCGGCATGCATTGGAAAATGGCGTTGTGTTCGCTGTCGATGGGCAGCAGCAGCGCCTTGTGCCTGCGCACCTCGTCCATGAACAGCGCGCCGGACATCACCAGCGCCTCTTTGTTGGCCAGCAGCACCCGCTTACCCCGGCGCGCCGCTTCCAGCGTGGGTTGCAGGCCGGCGGCGCCGACGATAGCCGCCATGACGTAGTCGACCTCGTTCAAGCCGGCGACCTGCACCAATCCGGCGGCACCGGCCAGAACCTCGATCTCCCACCCTGCTTCAGCGATGGCCTGCTGCAATCGTGTCGCCGCGTCCGCATCGGACATGACCGCATAGCGCGGCTGATGTGTGCGGCACAAACTCAGCATGCCTTCCACGTCGCGGTTGGCGGTCAACGCGACGACCGCGAACCGCCCGGCCTGTCGCGTCACGACATCCAGCGTGTTGAGACCGATGGAGCCGGTCGCCCCGAGCACGGTCAATCCTATGCGTTTCGCGTTCATGTCCGCGTCGCTCACTTGCTCAACCATCGGCTGCGCTGCGTCATTATCACGCCTCCAGCCAATTCAGGCCGAACACAAAGGTCGGACCCGCGGCCAGCAGACTGTCGATGCGATCGAGCACGCCACCATGCCCGGGAAACAGGTTGCCGGTGTCCTTGAGACCCTGATGGCGTTTCAGCAGGCTGATAAACAGATCACCGACGATCGATACCGCTGCACTGACCACGGCTAAGACCACAAAACCCGTGAGCCGGTTCCCTTCCCAGCCGAACCAGAGCCCCGCCAGCAGAGCAAACAGCGCGCTTGCCAGCATACCGCCCGCCACACCTTCCCAGGTCTTGCCCGGGCTGACCTTGGGTATCAGCTTATGCCGCCCGAATGTCTTGCCGGCAAAGTAGGCACCGCTGTCGGCCACCCACATCAGTGCAATCACAAACATGACCAGCGCGGAACCCTGGTCCGGTCGCTGATGCAGCGTTCCCAACGCCAG
>JBFEJM010000147.1:0-6286 GCA_041553175.1 Gammaproteobacteria bacterium
AATCAGTTCCCACCGTCGCGCACTGGCTTCGAAGCTGCGCGCGAATTTGTCCATACAGGCGGACATACCCAGCATCTGGTCATTCTGCTCACTCGCGTCTCCCTGCAATGCAGCGGTCGCGACTGGTGCCTTGTCATCCTCCGAGCCTGTGTTGGCCATTTCCGGTGCCACCTTTTTGCTCTACACAACCGGCGCTGTTCTACCGGCATAAAAATGCGCTCACTCAATGTTCTCCCTAGCTACCGCCGCGCGTGACCGAGGTGCGAACCGCCTGTGCACGCGCCGGATCCAGCCCGTCGAGCACAGTCATGAGGTAGCCGGCCCGTTGCTGTTCACCGGATTCAAGCAAGCGCTCGACCGCGCCCGCATAAGCCTCGGCAGCGTCACTCCAGCGCCCCTGAGCGTAATAGATGTTGCCCAACTCACCCAGTGCATCTGCATTATTGGCGTCTGCAACGGCGGCCTCACGATAGAAGGTTTCCGCTGCTTCAAAGTCCTGTTGCCAAAAGGCCTCACGCGCGGCGGATAATGCGGCGGAAACAGCTGTCGATGGCGCCACTGGTGCAATCGGGGCAGTAGCGGCTTCCGCGGCAGCTGCTGTTTGTGCGGGAATGTTCCGCTCGGCGGCCATAGGTACATCGTCCACCGCTGCGGACTGATCCCCGGCATTAGGGTTCGGAACATTCTCTACCAGCGGCGGCATATCAGGGTTGACCGGGGCCTGTGTCGACGCGGCCGCTGAATCAGGCGTCATGACGCCTTGCTGCGGGACTGTCGCGTCACGGTCGGCTGCAACCGGTGCTGATGGCGACGCCTCTTCCACCTGAGCGGTCTGCTGCGTCTCTGCTCCGGGTCCATACCACTGCGGGAAAAGCGTCGCACGGAAATGGAAGGCAATCGCAGCGAGGATGGCGACCGAAATCAACAATCCTCGACTCAGAATTCGTTGTAATAATTTCATCGCTACGATCTCCGTTCGATAGTGACTTAACGTTTGGAAGACGGATACTGTCCTGGACCGGCCTGTTCCATCGGCCGCACCGGTATCTGAACGCGTTGCATTCCCGCGGGAATTTCGAACAACTTGATCGGCTGAACCGCGACGCGGATGTTTCTCAGTTCGCGATACGATCCACTGGGCAGTTCCTCACGGATCGCGATCTGGAGTTCCGGGTCATACCATTGCAGTGCACGTGTCGATTCACCGCTTGGCTTGGTGGACACCTGCTCCCATTTCTCCACTGCACGATCGTTCAGGATTTCGTTGCCGAGCGGCTTGAGCTCGGTAATGCTGCCATCCGGCCAGAATTGACGCAGCGGCATATGCCGTTGGCGGTCAACCCAATGCAAACTGCGCTCGCTCTTTCCATCACGCACCAGCACCATCTCCCATTTGTCGACCTGCCGTCCCGACAGGGTCTCCTGACCCAGATGTTGGCAGGTTGCCAGTGGTATCGCTTCACAGGGCCCATCCACATGCGCTTTCTTGGGCTGTACGGCGACTGACGGCGGTGGTACATTTTTCTCCAGGTAAGTACCTTCATCCAGCATCAGCAAAACGGCGCGCCCCTGCTTCCAATCCACCAACTCTGCGACGCGCTTACCGTCCTGTTTATATTCCATCCGTACCCGATCTTCGCCGACGAACATGCGTGCGGTACGAATCTGCTTGTCGGGTGCCATCTGCACGGCATCGGCGGAAAATTGTGCTGCAGGCCCCTGTGCTGCAACCGCGCCAGCCGTTGCCAGCGACACTGCAGCCAGAACACCCTTGGCACGATTCATATGCATCGATGACGTTCTCTACGTAGCCGCCCCTCGATGCGGACGGCATCGGAACTTTAGGTGATGGGACCCACAGCGCGACTGCGGGCCCCATCTCCACCCACCCACGTCTACTTGTTGGCAGCCGGGGCCTGCTGCTGTTGCTGAGGTACCGGCGCACCATACGGAGCGTAACCCGGATAGCCACCACCATAGGCAGGACCACCGTAGCCATAGCCAGGACCACCATAGCCATAGCCAGGGCCACCGTAGCCATAGCCAGGACCACCGTAGCCGTAGCCAGGATAGCCACCATAAGGGCCATATCCGTAACCCGGATAGCCATAGCCGTTGTAACCGTAGTAACGATTGTCACCGTAACCACGACCATAACCACGACCGCTGCCACGTCCGCTGAAGCCCATGGAGAAATCACCATCGCCGAACATATCGCCGATGCCATCACCCCAACCGTTGTTGCCCCAGTTATTGTTGCCCCAGCCGGGACCACCCCAACCTGGACCACCCCATGCCTGGGCTGACGAGAGCGGGAGCGCCATCACACCAGCAACCGCTGCTACCAACATCGCTTTCTTTAGCTTTGTCATCACTATGTCCTCCGAACTGATTACATTTGACACGCGACTGCCGTGTCGCCGAACCCCTCATTTACTGCCTCGTAACAGTGAACGGAGGGAAAAGCGCTCACCGTCGGCTGAATGTGATCTACCAACTCACTTCAACGATCGATCACCTACTAACCACTTGCCCGTTACAAAACATGTCTCAACCACCCGCTACCAGGAGCCCGGCCAAAATCCACCCGGGAAACCTGCATAGGGCGTCAGACCCGGTGCACCGCCATAGCCTGGATAAGCACCGTAATAACCACCCGGGACACCCACGCCATAGCCACCTGGGTAGGCACCCGGATAGGTTCCGGGATACGTTCCAGGATAGGTTCCGGTATAGGCGCCACCGTACTGGGGTGCCGCGGGTACCGGTCGCTGGCTGGAACCGTAGACCTGGTCGTACGGCGCCACTGGTTTCGGTACAGCACTGCGCGGCTCGTCTTCCAGTGGCCGGTAATTGCCGGACACAGTGTCCTGCCTTTGCGTTACTCCGCCCCACGGCTGACTGCTCGCCCAGGTACCGTTCGCGGGAGGACGCTGGCCCTGCGCCGCCCAGGGGTTGTCGTTGCCATAGCCCGCCGGCGGTGCAACAGCCGGTTGCTGCTGCCGATACTGCGGCGTTGCGTATTGCTGTTGCGGATAACCTTGCTGACCGTATCCCTGCGGTTGCTGCACGTACCCTTGTGGCTGCTGTGCATAGCCCGGCGTGACCGGCTGCTGCTGAATGTAACCCTGGGGCTGATTCATCGAGCCATAGGCGCTTGGTGGCTGCCCACCCCAACCCTGCATCTGCGGTTGCATGTTCGCGCCATATTGCGGTTGCGTGGGTACGTACATCTGCATCGGATACGGTGCCTGCTGCGGTTGCTGTGCGGGATTGTTGGCGGCAGCCGGCGACGCCGTCCCGTTGCCGCCACAGTTCACCAGCACCAACGCCATCGCGGCGGTACACAGCACCCGGCGCAGGTCTAAAAAGATCTGCACGGGTTTGCCTCTGTGCAGCAGTCCACGCATGGCCGCCCACCCCCTATTGCCCAGTCCCCGTCGGTGCCGACGGCGTACCTGCTGCCGGTGCCGGGAAACGCTGTGGATAGCCATAAGGTGCATAGCCAGGCGGGCCGTAACCCGGCGGTGCATAGCCGTATCCGCCCGGCGGTGGATAAGCACCCTGAGCCGGATGCCATTGCGGTCCTGGCGGCGTACTGGCCTGCTGCTGAGTTGTCGTACTCTCTGTCTGCGGTGCGGTCGCCGTCGACGGCGCATAGGTCGGTGGATAACCGCGTGCCGGGTAGTCAGGCGCATAATTCGGGGCGTAACGCTGCCGTTGCGCGGCGACTTCCTCCTGACGTTTGCGCATCTCCTCTTCACGTGCCTGCATTTCCTGTTCGAGCTGCGCGCGTCGCTGGTCCATCTCTTTCTGCAACTCGGCCTGGCGAGCCGCCATTTCCTGCCGCAACTGCGCCTGCTCGGCATCCTGCTGCTGCCAACGCTGATCCGGTGGCTGCTGGCTCATTTGATCGTGACGGGAACGCGCCTCCTGCATGCGTTTATCCATTTCGGCGCGGCGCGCTTCCTGCTGACTCAAAAACTCTTCACGCGTGACCGCGCCATGGCGCCGATATGTATCCCCTGCCGGCGGCGTCCAGGCGGGTGGTGCACTACCCGCCTGCTCCTGTCCGTAGGATTGACCCGGCGGAGCCCAGGTCGGCGGTGCGCCACGCGCCGCTTCGATATCCGGATCCGGGCGGAATGAAGGCGGTGCCTGGCCATAACCCGGAGCCTGCGGTTGAGCCGCCGGCGCATAGGGTCCGGGCGGCGGCGCGTTCATTGGCTGAGCGGAACTGCCTGTTGCGGTCTGGGCCCCGCTATCCTGCGCACCCGCCGGCATTGTGACTGACAGGGCCGACACCATAAGCGCGACCGTCGCCCAGGCGGGCTGCATCGACGTACAGTTCGCCTTCGTCCTGGCTTTCAATTTCTGTTTCATAGTTATCCTCCGAACTACGCGTTGTGCAGTTTGAAAACTCGCAGGCTAAGCTGCGTCCTTTGCCCGGGAGGGCCGCTTCTTTCATCCTCGCGTCTCAAGTGCATTCGCCGATGCTGCCGGTCCGATCAACCATCAGGCCGACGCACCGCCTGGTGCAGGTTCCTCAGTGGCCACACCATCGGCCAGTGTCTTTTCCTGCAGTTCAGCACAGCCATGCGTCTCGAAATGTTTTTCCGCACTGATACAACCGAGCGGTATCACCAACAGCGTGAAAATGGTGGCGACACCGGTTCCGAACAGCAGCGTCACCGCCATGCCCTGGAAAATAAAGTCGTTGATGATCGCGCCGGCACCGGCCATCAGCGTCAACGAGGTAATCAAAATCGGCCGCAGGCGGGTACGCCCGGCAGTCACTGCTGCCTCGCGTATATCCTTGCCGATCGATACCTCGTGTTTGACGAACTCGACCAATAGAATGGAATTGCGCACGATAATGCCGCCGAGGGCGATGAAGCCGATCATGGACGTGGCGGTGAACTCGGCATTCATGATCCAGTGACCGGGGATAATGCCGATCAGCGTCAGTGGAATCGGCGCCATGATGAGGCCCGCCAGGGTGTAATTGCGGAACTCCATGACAATCAGACCATAGATCAACACCAGCGCGGCCATGAAGGCGATACCCATGTCGCGGAAGGTCTCATAGGTAACGGTCCATTCGCCGCCCCATTCAAAGCCGCTCCGCATATCACTGTCGGGCGGACCGAGCAGCCCCATTGGCATACCGGTGATCTGCACACCGTCCGGTGTGGTGTAGTTCTCCAACAGATCCTCGACGCCGAACATGCCGTAGATGGGGGCGCCCAGACGTCCCTCCATTTCGCCGGTCACGTATTCCATGGGCCGCAGATCCTTGTGATAGATATACGGATCCTCCGGCACCTGTACGAACCGTCCGAGTTCGCCCAAGGGCACGACCTGCCCGGACTCACCCACAATCGGCAGATTGGTCAGGCGGGAGATCTGCGAACGAACGGCGAGCGGTGCCTGCATGACGATATAGGTCGGCTCGAGTGGCGCGGCACGCTTGACGTCGCCGAGCTGGTAGCCGCCCATCGCCATGGAGAGATTGCGGTTGATGGCCTCGACCGATATTCCGCGCCGTATCGCCTTCTCGGTATCGATATCGAAGCGCCAGTAGCGATACTCGCTGGCCATGTAGGTATCGACATCGACCACATTCTCGACCTGAGTGAACATCGCTTCCATGTCACGAGCCACCTGGCGGCGGGTTGCGTCATCCGGACCGTATATTTCGGCCACAACCGTCTGCAGGACCGGCGGACCGGGCGGCATCTCCACGATCTGTATACGCGCGCCCAGGCGCTGCGCTATCGGCGCGAGCATTTTGCGTGCGGCGACTGACAGTTCGTGACTGCTGCGCTCACGATCCTTCTTGTCCACCAGCATCACCTGAATATCCGCTTCCCAGGGGCGCTGACGCAGGTAATAGTGCCGGACCAGCCCATTGAAGTTGAACGGTGACGCAGTGCCGACATAGGTCTGCAGGGCGACGACTTCAGGCATCGACTGCAGTTCGGCCGCCATGAGCTGGGTGACATTGGCGGTCACCGGCAGCGCGGTGCCTTCAGGCATATTTATGACAACGTTGAATTCAGGCTTGTTATCGAACGGCAGCATCTTCACCGTCACCGTCTTGGTATAGAACAGCGCACAGGCGACAAAGGTCAGACCGATCACACCCAGCAGAAAGGCAATACCCAGCGGTCGCCGTTCGATCAACGGCTTGATGATCGGATGGTAAATCCGTCCCACGATTTCCTGGGTACGTTTCTCACGTGCCTCGGCTTTGTGAAACGACGCGACACTGCCCGGCCGCACA
>JBFEJM010000148.1:0-6256 GCA_041553175.1 Gammaproteobacteria bacterium
CAGTGGCGGATACCATGTTCCAAACCCTGTTGGGTGCGGTGCGGAGGTAAACTGAATGCGTATCGCGACGACACAGATATTTCAACGCGGCCTGGATTCAATGCTTGATCAGCAGGCACGTCTGTTCAAGACCCAATTGCAGCTTTCCAGTGGGCAGCGCTTCACGTCGCCTGGCGACGATCCCACCGCTGCTGCGCAGGTGTTGGGTCTGAATGAGTCGATTGCTATTACTGAACAGTATCGGCGCAATTCCGCCGCTGCCGAGGCTCGCCTGAATATCGAGGAGACCTCACTCAACTCGGTTGTCGACGCCCTGCAGCGTGCGCGTGAACTGGCGATACAGGCCAACAACGATACTCTGAGTCAGGCTGAGCGGCAGGCGATTGCTCTGGAAATCCGCCAGATCTCGGACGAGGTGTTGAGCCTGGCCAATACCCGCGATGCAAACGGCGAATATATCTTTGCCGGCTTCCAGTCACAGGCACAGCCGTTCAGTCACAATGGAACCGGCACTTACACTTACAGTGGCGATCAAGGGCAGCGCCAGCTGCAGATAGGACCGTCACGCCAGATCGCCATCGGCGATTCCGGACTCGACGTGTTCATGAAAATCAACAACGCGGCTGGTACCGGTTATCAGGATGTGTTCTCGACGCTCTACACAATGGCGACCGAGTTGGAAGCCGATGCCCCGAACGCCACCCGAATCACCGAAATCGACAACGCGATGGACAATGTCCTGCTGGCGCAGTCCCGCATTGGTTCACGTCTGAACGCGATTGACCGCGAGGAACAGGTGAATATCGCCTTCTCGGTGCAGCTGGAGGCGACTCGGTCGCAAGTGAGGGATGTCGATATCGCTCAGGCGGCGACTGATTTGAATCGGCAATCGATTGTGCTGCAGGCGGCACAGCAGGCCTTTACCAGAGTGCAGGGGTTGTCGTTGTTCAACTACCTCTGAGCGCTATGGGCACAGTGCCCCAAAGAGCGTGCTCCGAGTTTTGATTCGCGCGCGTGTGCGGGCGCCATGAATCTGGCGTCGATCGTCGATTTTACCTTGGCTCTTCCATAACCATCTATTTTCACTGATATGCATATCTGGTGTGGAACTTGCTTTCTGTTCGCTGAACACGGAAATGCGCCAGTTTCCACTGGCGTACCGGATATCTGCAGGACAGCGGTATGGCTAGCGACAAATCCCAACGAATGACTGATCCAACCGGCCTGAAGATGGGCCTCGATCGCATCAAGTCAGAAAACCAGCCGATATCACCACAGTTCCTGCGCAGCCTCGTAGAGGCGACGGGAATCGAAGTCTTTATTGAAACAGGTACCTTCTACGGAGACACGACTGCAGCAGCTGCGGGAATATTCCCCGTCGTGCATACCATAGAACTCAGTGCCGAACTGCATGCTCTTGCAATCCGACGTTTCACTGATGCAGTAAACGTACAGGTTCATCACGGGGAATCGGCAGAGGTATTGGCAAAGATTCTTCCAATCGTGAATTGCCCGCTGATGTTCTGGCTGGATGCCCATTACAGCGAGGCTAATACAGCCTGTGGCCCGCAGAATACCCCGATTCTAGCTGAACTCTCGGTGATCAAGGCAGCCAATGTGCGGAGTGCGGTAATCCTCATTGACGACATCCGCTGTTTCCAAAAAGCATCAGAACATACCCGGGATTCACTGCGTGGCTATCCAACAGTGAAACAGATTCGTGAATCGGTCCTGGATATTGATCCACAGGCTACTTTCATGGTGCTGGGGGATGTCGTTTGTGCAGCCATCGGTGATGTTCGATTTGTACCCAGTGAGTTGATTAAAGCGTGTACTACGAGTCGCATGTTCGAGTCAGAAGACGATGTGGATTTGGTCCTCAAGGCGGAACAAGTTATTTCCGCATGTGCTGACCCGGAAAAATCGGCACTGACAGCATTGGCTGATGATTTCGAAGGCTCCGGTCGCTTTGGGCTTGGAGCACATTATCGTCTTTGGCGTGGATTAGTCCGCGCCCATGAGGCGCGGTTTGTTGAATCCTCAGCGGATCTGCGGGCGGCGTTGCAACTCGGTTGCGTACATTGGCGTGTGCGATGGTATCTATTGCAATCCCTTCTTGCGGTCGGTGAGAAAAGGGAAGCCCAAGAGTTGTTGGCAACTGTACGGCGCGAAGCCCCCGATTTTGCGCCGGCGAGCATTCTGGAAAAAACCTTGAAGGAATCTACCACGCAAGTTTCGGCCACCTGCACGGATTCTACCGGGGAAGATCTGGCGATTCGACGCTGCATTCGCCCCGGAGCCGTCGTATTCGACGTCGGTGCCAATATCGGCGACTGGACGCGCGCCGCGCTAAAGCATGCCTCAGACATCGAGGTTCATCTGTTTGAGGCGTCGCCATCGACCTTCGAGTGTCTGCGTGAATCTTTCTTGCCATCGAATAGGTTGCGACTCGTCTTAAACCAAATAGCCCTCGGCAATCAGCAAGGTACCAGGAGATTCCATCACTATACTGATGCGCCTGCCTGGAGTACGTTCTACCGTCGTGTCGAAGCGGAAAAGATCTGCGGGAAACAGCCGCCGGCCGCGTTTGATGTGCCCATGGATACCCTCGATAGCTATTCAGAAGCACACGCGATTCAACATATCGACTACCTGAAAATCGATACTGAGGGGGCCGAGTATGAGGTCCTGCTCGGCGCCTCGACGTTATTGAGTCGTGGCGCAATCGATTATATACAGTTCGAGTACGGTGGCACCTATGCCGATGCCGGAACCAGCCTGCGCTTGGTCGATGCTCTGCTGCGACGATTCGGCTACGCGATTTTTCGCATCGATAAGGCTGGCTTCGAACCTATCCCAGCCTTTCATGATGGGCTTGAAGATTTCGAGTACAGCAATTATCTGGCTGTCAACGAACGCCTTTTGACGCTGTTTCTCGGAACAAAACCTGAAATGCTCGATCTTGGCGTGTTGCTGCCGAAATTCAGTGTGGTGCCGCGAGGCGTCATCCACATCGGAGCTCACGAAGGACGGGAGGCCGCGAAGTATACTCACATGGGAATTAAGCGTGCGCTGTTCATAGAGGCGAATCCGGAAGTCTATCGACGACTTGAAGGTAGCCTCTCAGACTATCCGGGCTCTACGGCTATCCATTGTGCTGTCGGCGACACCAATGGTACCGCCACCCTGCATGTTACATCCATGGACCAGAGTAGTTCGATTCTGCCACTCATGCGGCACCGGGATATCTATCCGGATATCGTTGAATCGGCGATTGTCACAGTGCCCATGAGGACGATCGATTCCTTATTGGTGGAACACAAGGTCGATGATCACGTCTTCAACGTCATGAATATCGATATTCAGGGAGCCGAATTGTTGGCTCTGCGTGGTTCGGAGCAGACGCTCAGGTATATCGATGCGATCAACACTGAAGTCAATTATGACGAGCTTTATGAGGGGTGTGCACGTATTGAGGAGATTGACAGTTTCCTCGCCGATCGTGGCTTTACTCGGGTCGCGACAACGACGCCTTTTCATCCCAGCTGGGGCGATGCGCTGTATGTGCGTAAGCCGGTGATTACCATGTCCACCTTGGGTTCAAACGGTCGCTTCGCGAATCAGATTTTCCAGTACGCGTTTCTGCGCATCCACGCGCAGCAGCATGGTTGTCGCGTTACGGCCCCGCAATGGATCGGCCGGGATCTGTTCGGCGCCAACGACCCGTATCCGGACAACACACCCCTACGCGAAGTACGGCAGATGGAGCAGGAGCTGCTTGCCTGCGACATTGTCAATTCCCCCGAGCCGCTACGAAATGTGGATTTGTGGGGCTATTTTCAGTATCACACGCGTTTCTACGCAGCCCACAAGGAGCTGTTCAGATCCTTGTTCCGCCCGGTCGAGTCCTTGCGTACTGAACTCGAAAGCGCGGTCGCGCGATTGCGTAAGCGAGGTCGAACAGTCGTGGGGCTGCATCTGCGCCGAGGCGACTATGGTTACCGATTCTTCTATGTGACACCGGCAGAATGGTACAAGCGCTGGTTGGCTGAAATCTGGGATCAATTGGAAGAACCCGTATTGTTCATTGCCAGCGACGACCCGGATGCGGTACTCGCTGACTTCGCCGATTACAATCCGGTTACGGTTCGCGATCTGGGTATCGACGACATGGTGCCGGCCTTCTATCAGGATTTCTATATTCTGAGTCAATGCAATCGTGTCGCTATTTCGAATAGCTCCTATTCGTTTGCCGCCTGTATGCTGAACGAGAAGGGCGATGAATTTATGCGTCCGGACCTGACAGCGGGCAGTCTGGTCGCGTTCGATCCCTGGAATAGCGAACCATTATTACGGAATGCGCTGGCGGAGGACTACGGTCCGCCGTTTCTGGTACGTGAGAACGCGGTGGCGGATTCCGAACGGCGGAGACTAGAGACACAGCAGATGGAGCAGGTTTCAGCGGACCGGAAAAAGGGCGCTACCGAACCTGCTTTCGGCCAACAGGATGAGAGGCGAGCCGCCGCCGATGGCTGTCGCGTGTCCGTCTATATTACATCGTTCAATCAGAAACAGTGGCTTGCCGAGGCGATCGACAGCGTCCTGGCGCAGACATTCAAGCCCCACGAAATCATAATAGTCGACGATGCCTCGACTGATGGTTCGCAGGCATTGATCGAAAATTACCGCCAGCGCTTTCCCGATCTCATTAGACCGATTTTCCATTCCGAGAACCGCGGTATCACTCGTTCGAGAATCGATGCACTTAGCGCCGTTACGGGCGACTATGTGACTTACGTGGACGGCGACGACCGTGTACTGCCCGACAAGCTGGCCAGAGAGGTAGCGGTACTACAGGATAATCCGGATGCTGAACTGGTTTATTCGAATTTCTATTTCATGGACGAGAAAGGAAACCGCACCTCTCTCTGGGCTGAGGATGTCGATTTCGTCCACACAGGTTGGGTATTCCCCCATGTTTTTGCGCGGAACTTCCCAAAGCGCACATTGTTTCGCAATGAATTAGTTGCCTGCTCCGCGCTCAAACGGGTCGGATTCCATGATTCCGCCATCGATGTGTTTGAGGACTTCGAATTGCGTATTCGCCTGACCTTGGGAGTGCAAGTGGCGTACTGCGATTACCCGCTGGCCGAATATCGCCGCCATGATCAGAGCCTTTCTAATGCGCGACTCGGTCACCAGCTGCAGGCTTTGGACTATATCTTTACCAAGAATCGCCAACTGCTGTCGGTCCTGTCACAGGAAGTACGCGATGCAGTTATAACAAGCTACCAGACATGGATTGATGAAGTGATTCTACCGGCGGTGGAGCGCCAAGTCGCCGAACAACCGGTTGTCCAGCGTGATGACGCGGTGGCCGGTGAAAACGTGATTCTGCTTTTGGATACACCCTGGTCCGGCGCCGCCTTACTGAGACAGGTGTTCAGTAAGCATGCGGCCCTGCGAGTCGGTCATGACACGGGTGTACTTTCCATGTTTTTCTCAGGGTTGGAGTCCAGTTGCCAACACGGCGGTACGGACGATAGCGGAGGGATCGGCGGATTTCTATCAAAATTTGAAAATGGCAAGCAAGTGTTTGCAGATGCGGCCAAGACTATGGCGTGCGAGTTGTACATGCAGGCGACGAGCGCGGCGAGTAAACAATTGTTCGTCGACCATAGCGCTGACTATATTGAACGTTTGGATAAGGTTCGGTATTTGCTACCGCAGGCACGTTTTGTATTTCTGTTGCGACACCCGGCGGCAATTTTCGATACAGCGTGTCTTCAGGAGGCACATAGGTCAAACGGACAATCTCGGTCCGCACAGGACCTCGCGGCTGACCACGAACTGCAACAGCATATCGGTCGCCTCTTGGAGGGTGTCCAGATGGCAGGGGCAGAGGCCGTTGTCGTTCATTTCGAGGATTTGGTCCGGTCACCCGAATCGGCGCTGAGACGGCTGTTTGCGCGGCTTGGCCTGAGTTGTGATGCGGCGGTTGTTAGACATGCTGCCCAGTTCAGTATGCTTGAAGGATGGATGCGGAAGACGCCGGACCTGCAGGTCAATCAGATCACTTGGCATACACGTATTCTGGCGCGCGGTGATGGTGGTGCCGCTCGGCGTTTCCTCGAAGCACTGGGTCCGGATGTCGTCGAGGGCCTGGATACTCGCTGCCCGTGCCCGCCTCGACGCGCTCGGTGAGCGCCCCCGACGGCGTCCGGCCGACCCCGTCCGCGGTCGGGGCCGGCATCTC
>JBFEJM010000149.1:0-6248 GCA_041553175.1 Gammaproteobacteria bacterium
AAACCAGGGCGTGAATTGTAGTGTCCACATCAGACCCCAGCCAGACCGCCGCCCCGGCAGCCAGCCAGACACGCGAACATTACCCGCGACTGGGCTGGATCTATGATCAGATCTCCGGCGATGAAGATGCGCGTGTGTGCAAGGATATTCCGGACAGTGCCTGCCGGCATCTTCCGCGCAACTACTTCGCCTATCTCATCGCCAACTTTCTCAGCAAAGTGGCCGACGAACTGGCCAGCGCGCGACTGATACTGCCCTGGCTGCTCGGCGCGGTGGGTGCGCCGGCGGCTTTCGTCGGCTTTCTTGTGCCCATCCGCGAGGCTGGCGTGCTGTTGCCGCAACTGGTGGTCGCGGCATATATCCGTCGCCTGCCCACGCGCAAGGGCGTGTGGATACTGGGTGCCTTGCTCAGTGCCGTGGCGCTGGCCTGCATGTCGATCGTCACCGGTTCGCTGCAAGGCGTTGCCGCCGGTTGGGCGATCCTCGTGTTTGTCACCCTGTTCAGTCTGATGCGCGGCCTGTGTTCCGTTTCCGCCAAGGATGTGCTGGGCAAGACGATCTCCAAGACACGGCGCGGTGCATTGATGGGGTACAGCGCCGCGGCGGCCGGCGTGGTGACGCTGCTGATCGGCGGCGGTGTCGAATGGCTCGGCGAGCGTGAACTCGGAACGGATATGTTTGTGGGCTTTCTCCTGGCGGCGGCCGCGATCTGGTTGCTCGCCGTTATGGTCTTCGCCGCGATACGGGAAGAGCCGGGTGCGACCGAGGGTGGCGGCAATGCCATTGTCGATGCGGTACGCAGTCTCGCGCTGCTGAAAACCGATGCCGCTCTGCGCCACTATGTGATTGCGCGGATACTGCTGCTCAGTGCCGCACTGGCACCGCCGTTCTATGTGCTCCTGGCGCAGCAGCGCAGCGGCGGCGTTGCCGGTCTCGGCCTGCTGATCATCGCCAGCGGTCTGGCGGGAACGCTCAGCGCACCGGTGTGGGGGCGCATGGGCGACCGATCCAGTCGTCGGGTCATGGTCATTGCATCGATGGCGGCGGGCGTGACCGGACTGCTCACCTGGCTGCTCGACCGCGCAGACCTGCACTTGATGAACAGTGTGTGGACCAATGCGCTGTTGTTTCTGCTTATCGCCATGTTCCACAGCGGCGTGCGTCTGGGACGCAAGATCTACCTGGTGGACATGGCGACGCAGGATACCCGTTCGACCTACGTGGCGGTGAGCAACACGGTCATCGGTGTGGCCATGCTGCTGGGCGGCGCAATCGGTGTGCTGGCGGATCTGTTCCGCACCAGTGCGGTCATCGCCGTGCTCGGAGTGGGTTCAATACTGGCGGCGCTGTACATCGCGCGCATGGAGGATGTCAGCGGCTGACCGGTGTCAGCTTGGCGTCCGGCAACGATTTATGACGTCGTTTCCTGCAGGCGTCCGTCACGCAAATGAAACATGCGGTCAAAATGATCGAACACCTTTTCATCATGGGTCACGACCAGGATTGCCGCCTGCTGCTCGTGCGCAACCTTGCGCAGCAGATCCATGACGATGCGGGCGCGCTGCGAGTCGAGCGCAGCGGTCGGCTCATCGGCCAGAATGATGCGCGGGCGGTTGGCAAGGGCACGCGCGATCGCCACGCGTTGCGCCTCGCCGCCTGAGAGTTTGGCCGGCATGGCCTCGGCCCGATTGCCGACCTCCAGATAGTCGAGCAGTTCCCGCGCACGGGTGCGGCCGGCTCCGCTCGGTGCGCCGGCCAGATCGAGCACAACGGCGACGTTCTCCTGACTGTTCAGACACGGCAGCAGATTGTGGAACTGGAAGATAAAGCCGATCTTTTCCAATCGCATACGGCGCAGATCCGATCGTAGCCAACGCTGGTCGAACACCGCTTCGCTGTCGAGCTCCATGCGTCCCGCACTCGGCGTGACAATGGCGCCGATCACATTGAGCAATGTGCTCTTGCCGGAACCGCTAGGCCCCAGCAGACCCACTACCTGTTCCGGAAATACATCCAGGTCGATGTCGCGCAGGGCATCGACGCGCGCCGACCCTTCGCCGAAGTGCTTGGAGATTCCGCGCAGAGAGACCAGCGGTTGACGTTCGCTCATTGTCAGCCCCCCAGCGCCTGCGCAGCGTCGATGCGCAGGGCAAGGCGCACGCCGAGTCCGCTCGCCAGCAGACAGACCAGCATCACCACCAGTCCCAGCAGCAGGCCGTCATCGGGCTGCAGCAGGACGCGACGCGGGAAATGATCCTTCACCATGACGATCATCGCCGCGCCGCTCAGAAAACCGATGCCGCCCATGGCCAGCGCCTGCGTGACGATCATGCCGATAATGGTTCGATCGGGCGCGCCGATCAGTTTCAGCGTGGCGATCTCGCGCAGTTTGTCCAACGTCATGGTGTAAATGATGAGCGCGATGATAACGGCCGAGACCGTCAACAGGATCATGGTGAACAAGCCGATCTGTTTGCGCGCCCGCGCCACCACCGAGCTCAGTAGCAGATTCTCCTGCTCCGCCTGGGTCATGGCGGTGAGATGTTTCCAGCGTTGCAGTGAGGCGGCGATGGCATCGGCTGATGCGGTTGCGGCGACGCGCGCCACCACGGCGTTGATGACATCGGTATCGCCGGAGCCGGGACGTCGCACCGCTTCGCGCCGGGCCGCGGCCGGTTCCAGTTCGAACTGCAGCCGCTGGGCGTCGCTCAGTGTCATGTAGACCACCGGATCGCCGGCGTTGTTGACCTGCCCGTGCGTCAAGCCGACCACGCTGAAGTCGTCCCGCCCCAGGCGCACGCGATCGCCCAGCACGAATCCGCTGCGCACGTCGGCCAGCAATTCATAGTGACTGTGAGTGATCGGTCGGCCGGCGACCAGATTGCGCGGGCCACCCGGGCGCCCCGGTTCGTGGCCGACCACATACAGTCGCAGCGTGCGTCCGGCGCGTTCGGTTTCGGCCGCCTGATAAGTGATCGAACCCGCCGCCGTGACACCGGCGATGCGCGCGACCGATTCCCGCGTGTTGCCCGGGATGCGCGAGGCCTCGGCAAAGGGGCCGCGGGTACCCGATTCGACCACCCAGATATCCGCTTCCGGTGTGCGGGCCAGGACCAGCGCATCGTCGACCATGCCGCGGTAGATACCGATCATCGACAACACCACACCGAGCAGCAGCCCGAGGCCGACGCAGGTCAGCAGAAATCGCCCCAGGCTGTGGCGGATATCGCGCCAGGCGAGATTCACGGCGCGACCCACTCGCGAGTGCGCACACGGCGGTCTTCGCGCAGACCCACAGCGGGTCGCGCCACCACCTGCGTGCCGTCATCGAGGCCGGACACCACTTCTATGCGGCCCTCCAGCGTGCGGGCGCCGACACCTATGCTGCGTTGACGGAGACGTCCGCCTTCCACCGTCCATACCCGGCCTTTGCCGGCTCTGCCGCCAAGCACCGCCTGTTCCGGGACAAACAACGCGTCCTTGGCGATGCGCGTGGTGATGATCACTTCCACCTGTTCGCCGAGATGGAACTGTTCCGGACAGCGTAGACACTTGATGTACACGCGCCGCTCCTCGCTGACGCGGTCGCTTTCGATACCGATGCGCGTGATCTCACCCATGAAGGTCTCTTGCGGCAGCGAACGCAGATGCACGCGCGCCGTTTGCCCCAGCGCCAGGCCACCGGCCTGCGCCTCGTCGACATAGGCGAGCGCCCAGACCGTGGTGGGATCGATCAGGGTGAACATCGCCTCGCCGGGATTGAGCACTGCACCCGGTTCGCGCAGTCGCTCGACCACCAGGGCATCATAGGGTGCGGTCAGGGCGTGCTGATCGAACTGCACACGTTCGATTTCCAGTTGCGCGCGCGCGTCGGCAATGGCGGCCACGGCCAGACTGAGATCCTGCCGTGCGACGGCGAGTTCGGCGCTCGCAACCTGTTCCGTCGTGCGCGCATCCTCCGCCATCTCGACCGACACCGAACCCTTGCGCACCAGCGCATCCTGGCGCGCGCGGGTCTGCCGGCGCTGGGTCAGCAATGCCTCGGCGCGTCCGACCTGTGCCTGCGCGCGTGCCCGCGCGGCCTCGGCCTGAGCGACCAGTGCTTCGGCCTTGGTCACACGTGCCGCCTGCGCGGCGTTATCCAATGTGGCCAGCGGCGCATCCCGGGCGATACGGTCGCCGTGATCGGCATGCACCGTGCGCAGCGTTCCGGGAACGGCGAACCCCACCCGCGACAATACGCGCGCTTCAACAGTCCCCAGGCCGAAGACCTCGATGGGGGTCGCTGGCATGCGTGTGACAGTCACCACCTCGAGCGGACGGCTGCGTACCAGAACGAGCGCCGCCGCAATCAGGATCAGTACGATCGCGACTATCCCCACACGCTTGATGATTGAACGATTCATGTTGTCTCCTCACCGGCGAGCAGCCCCTGCATGACCAGTTCCAGCAATTGATCGCCTTCCTTCACCAGATCGAATTGACGCCCGCTCAGCGACCAGCGCATGGCCACGCCCTGAATCAACGCAATCACCATATAGGCGGCGCGCGATGCATCCAGACCGGCCCGATACTGGCCGTCGCGAATGCCGGCGGCGACTGTCTCTGTCAGCAGCGCATGAAACCGGCCCATGAAACCGAGAAAGGTACGCCGCAGGCCCTGGTCGCCGGCCTGCAGTTCGCGCGAAAACAGGATCGACGGAATGGCCGGCAGGCTGCGGATAAGACCCAATTGAGCGCGCACCAGCGCACGCAGTCGCGCCACCGGGTCGGAGCTGTCCGCCAGGGCCTTTGACCAGGTGCTGTCCAGGCGCCGACCGACAAAGGCGCCGACCGCGTTCCAGAGCAGCTGCTTGGTTGAAAAATGTTTGAAAATAGCCGGTTGCGTCACGCCTACGCGCTGCGCGACTTGCTCGATCGAAAACCGGTCGGGCCCCACTTCGTCGGCCAGGGCCAGGGTCGCTTCGACGATCTCGCTACGTCGTTGTTCAGCGCTTTTGCGGGGCATGCCGCCCTCCGGATGTTTGGTTAGTGATTACTAACTAACACGGGTCGGGCAGATGGTCAAGGCGGGTTGGGGGGCAGCATGACAAGGGTCAAGCAGCAGGGGTCGCAGGCCACGATCGCCAGACGGGGCAATCGCGGCCTGTTCCGCTGCGCCTCGGTCAGGCATTGCGTGTCAGACCATCAGGCTCGGTCCCGGTACGCGACTCGCCGAGCTTCTTCAGCAAGGGCGCGAACGAGACAATTCCGATATGGATCAGCACCACCGCCAGGGAACCTTCGGCCAGGCTTTCATGCAGGTCTTCCCATTCCCACCAGTCCGCGGCGAGGCCGCTGAGTGTGACCAGCACCAGCGTAGCGAGAATCACCAATCCGGACAGCGGCGCGAAGGGTGTACGACCCAGCAGTGCGCTGAAATGTCCGTGCGCGAGTTTACCGCCGAAGTTTTTCCACATGGATGCCTTTGGCAGCGGCAGTGCCCAGGGCGGGCGCTCGCCGGCGATCAACGCCGCCGTCAGCCGCACCGCGAGCAGCCCCAGTGCCGAGTAACCGGCAAACTGATGCAGGCCGTGCGCGCCCTCGGCGGTGAGATAGGCGATCGTGTACGAACCGACCAACAGTCCATGCCAGACCAGCAGCAATTCAAAGGGTTTTGGCCAGCGGGGCTTAGTCATCGTCATGCTCCCCCTCATCGTCGTCATCTCCTTCGCCCATGCCCATGATGCCGGCAACGCTGGCGCCGAAGCCCTTATCGAAAAAGGTTCCATAGGTCAGCGTGGCAGTGCCCATGAACAGCACACCGAGCAGAACCAGAGTCAGTGTCTTGCGAAACATATACCCTCCGAAGTGAATTGCAGGTTCGGAGATAGTCTGGTGTGCCTGCCTTAAACCAGGCTGAATTGTGTGATGTGGCAGAGAAATGAATAACCGACGTCAGAGTGAACTACGCTTAAGGTCTGATCAGAACGGAGGTGCGCACTGTGCCATTGACCCTTTCATCTCCAGTATTCCGTCACAAAGCGGATATTCCCGCGCGCTATACCTGCGACGACGAGGATATGACACCGCCGCTGGCCTGGACGGGTGTGCCGGCCGCAACCAGGAGTCTGGTCCTGATCGTGGATGACCCCGACGCGCCGGACCCCAAGGCACCCAAGATGACCTGGGTACATTGGTTGTTGTACAACCTGCCGCCGGACACGATGAACCTTGCCGAAGATCTGACGTCGAAGGATCTGCCAAAG
>JBFEJM010000150.1:0-6220 GCA_041553175.1 Gammaproteobacteria bacterium
TATCTCGCCTCGCCCTCCACGACCAAATCGGGCGCGTTGGCGAGTGTATACGTGCAGCGCCAGCGCCGAGACAGACGATTGCCGTTCGTTATTGGTGGAGTAACCGCTACAAGGGTGCGTGTATCAAATCGCCTGTCAATGTTCGCGACATCCGCCTGCAAAAATCTGATAATCGCTTCACGGCCCGCACACTTCGAATCTGGACCGCCTGCATTCAAGTACGTCGCGTCGTTCGCGAGGTACTTTTCCAGCCTCGACCAATCGTCATCTTCTACAGTAGCTTCAAACGCTGCTGCGAATCTATCGAATATCTCGATGATTCCCATGTATATGCCTGACTGTAATTAGAGTGCCTAGTGCCCGCTACTATATATAGGAATTCCGTACTGGATTCGAATCAGTGTAAAAGTGATATACAACTCAAAACCTTCCACCCTCAAGATCGTATTCCTGTTACCCGCCGGTTTTCGCCTTTCGCCCCTCCGCACAACCTGATGACGAGCGCAGGCCAATGCAGCGCTCACCAGCTCGCGTTGGGGCTGGCCGAAGGGCTTCGCTTCGAACTCTGGGCAGGTGTTCAACGAGGCCCGCCTGACCCGCTGTCTCAAGGCGGGGCTATAGTCCGTAAAGCCCCTGTTTTAACCTGGGCTGGATCTTTCCCCTTCAGTCCTCTATAAGGAACACTTAGGATTTCGTAACTGAACCATAAGTAATCTTATGAATATCACCCTGCGCCAGTTGAAGATCTTCGAGGCCGTCGCACGCCACCTTAATTTCACCAAGGCGTCGGAGGAGTTACACCTGACTCAGCCAGCAGTCTCCATGCAGATCAAGCAGTTGGAAGCGGCAGTCGAGATTCCGCTGTTCGAGCAGGTGGGCAAGCGGATCTCGCTGACAGAGGCGGGAGAGGAGCTGCAGCGATACAGCCGGGAGATTTCCACCCTGTTGACGGAGGCCGAGCAGGTGTTCGGGGAGATGAAGGGTGTTCAGCGCGGGCGGCTGAATATCACGGTGGCCAGTACCGCCAACTATTTCGTGCCGCGTCTGTGGGCGACCTTCCGTTTGCGGCACCCCGGGGTGGCGGTGAGTCTCAACGTGACCAACCGCGAGGGGCTGATTCGCGCGTTGGGCGAAAACGAGACCGATCTGGTCATCATGGGCCTGCCGCCGGAGGAGGCGGATCTGGTGGCCGAGAGTTTCATGCCGAACCCGCTCGTGATGGTCGCGCCGCCGACGCATGCTCTGTGCCGCGCGCGTCATATTCCGCCCAAACGCCTTAAGACCGAGACCTTCCTGGCGCGCGAACAGGGTTCGGGTACGCGTTCACTGATGGAGCGGGTCTTCGCCGAAAAGGGTCTCGATCTGTCCACGCCGATAGAGATGAGCAGTACCGAGGCGATCAAGCAGGGTGTCGAGGCGGGGCTCGGGCTGGCGCTGCTGTCCCTTCATACCCTGGAGATGGAGCTGGCGCTCAAGCGCCTGGTGATTCTGGATGTGGAGGGCTTTCCGGTGTTGCGCGACTGGTACATCGTGCACCGCGCCGGCAAACGCCTGTCGGCCGTCGCGCAGGCGTTCAAGGATTTTGTCCTCACCGAGACTCAAGACATCGTGCATGTGCCGAAGATATGATCGGCGGGACTTCATTCAGGCCGGAGCGCGCAGTGCGCATTGAGAACGGCTGCTGGATTCGTTGTTTCGAATGTGGCGCGGTGAAAATGCGAATTCGAGTATTTGCTTCGACAAGAAAGCAACCTCACGATAACGTTGAGCGTTTTACCCTCCCGTTCAGTAAGAAGCGGGCCTCGCAAGTCGTGCAAGGCCCGTGCTCTTCGTTCAGTCGTTATAGGAACTGTCCCAGACCTGACCGGCTGTCTTTTCGCTGCTGCTGGACTGTTTGACGCAGTCGTCCGCGGATGCAGCGGCTGAAAACAGAAGGGTGCTTGAGAAGGCCGCAGCGAGGAATGTCGAAAGTAATTTTTTCATGGTTATATCTCCTGGTTGATTGGTTGATACGCTTGCTGTCCGGACGGGAAGTTCGATAGCCTCTGGTCAGCAAAGTTCCTGAGTTATTCATTCAATTTCATGCAATCAAGCGAGCCGTTCATTCGTTTGTCACGATGCGCTTTGGTTTTCTTGCTATGCCCGCAGTGGGTTCCTGGCTATAGATCCCGTCATTACCCGCCCACGATAGGTTTCCGCTTGGCTGATGATGTCTGCCGAAAAAATACTCGCCGGGGCCGCCGTAAACGTATTGGTCTTTACTGAAAGCTAGGATAATGTGCGCATGCCGGAATGCCTGGCCGACTATGGTTGATGGCGTCGATTCGACACGCTCTCGTCACGGAATACACAAGCATGGATACAATGGCTGTACTGATGTTCATAAGCGGGCTGGTGCTGCTGGTTGCCGGCGCCGAGGTGCTGGTGCGAGGGGCGTCGCGATTGGCCGCTGCGGTCGGTATATCGCCGCTGATTGTCGGTCTGACCGTCGTCGCTTTCGGGACCAGTGCGCCGGAAATGGCCGTGAGTGTGCGATCGGCGTTGAGTGGTCAGGCCGGTGCCGACATTGCCATCGGCAACGTCGTTGGCAGCAATATATTCAACGTACTTTTGATTCTTGGATTGTCATCAGTGATCGCGCCGCTGGTGGTGGCGCAGCGCCTGGTGCGTGTCGAAGTCCCACTGATGATAGGTGTCTCGGTGCTGGTTCTGCTGCTGGCATTGGATGGTCGCCTCGGTCGTCTGGATGGCGCACTGCTGTTCGCCGGTATCATCGCCTATACCCTGTTTGCCATTATGCAGGGGCGCAAGGAGTCACAGGCAATCGCGACGGAGTACGCTGACGAGTTCGGTGGGGCAACTCGCGCTGCGTCCGGCCATCTGATGAATGCGGTTTATATCATCGGTGGTTTGGCCTTGCTGGTGCTGGGCGCGCACTGGCTGGTCGAATCGGCGGTCACCATCGCGCGTGCCTTTGGCGTGAGTGAATTGGTTATCGGGTTGACGATTGTTGCAGCGGGCACGTCGCTGCCGGAAGTGGCGACTTCGGTGATGGCGAGCCTGAAAGGTGAACGCGACATCGCAGTTGGCAATGTCGTCGGCAGCAAGCTGTTCAATATTCTCTGCGTGCTGGGGCTGGCGGCACTGGTGGCACCCACTGGCGTGAATGTCGCGGCATCGGCGTTGCGCTTCGATATTCCGATCATGATTGCCGTGGCCTTCGCCTGCCTGCCGATCTTCTTCACCGGCTATACCATTGCCCGCTGGGAAGGCCTGCTGTTCCTGGCGTACTACCTTTTGTATACGACGTTTCTGGTGGGTGCGGCGGCGAACTATCCGCAGTTGCAGAGTTTGAGTTCAGGTGTGTTCGCCTTTGTGGTGCCGCTCACGCTGATCACCTTGGGCGTGGCGCTCTGGCGGCAGCGGCGTCGTACGGGCTGATGCCGGCTGATTGTCGCGGCGCTCGCGCGGCTGCCTGCGCTTTGGTGTGAATACAGCCTATCGACTAGCGACCGTTCAGTGACTCAAACAGCTTCTCGGCAAGCTCGAACGCCGCATCCGCATTCTCGCTCAGCACATTCACATGGCCCATCTTGCGGCCAATGCGCGCTTCGCGCTTTCCATACAGATGCAGTTTGGCCTCGGGCTGGTTCAGGATCTGCGTCCAGTCGGGCTGACTGTCGCCCCACAGATCGCCGAGCAGGTTGAGCATGGTGACCGGTGTCAGCAGGCGGGTGGAAGCGAGCGGCAGGCCGCACAGTGCGCGCACCTGCTGTTCGAACTGCGACGTCGCGCAGGCATCCAGCGTGTAGTGACCACTGTTGTGCGGGCGCGGCGCCATTTCGTTGATTAGCAGTTCACCGTCTTCGGTGAAGAAGAATTCAACCGCGAGCACGCCGACATAATCCAGCGCCTCGACCAGGCGGCGCGCCATGCCGGTCGCGAGATCTGCCATGGCCGGCGCCACCCGGCCGGGTATACGGGTAGTGTGCAGGATGCCGTTGCGATGCACATTCTCGCCGATGGGATACATCACGGTGTCACCGTCGGCACCCCGCGCCAGCACGATCGAGAGCTCCTGCGCGAGTGCGACCTTTTCTTCCAATACGCAGGGGTTGCCGCCCAGTTCCGCAAATCCCGCGCGCGCCTGTTCAATGTTGTCGACACCGATCTGGCCCTTGCCGTCATAACCCAGCGTCGCCGTTTTCAGCAGGGCGGGCAGGCGCAGACCGGCCACAGCCTCGTCGAGATCGGATTCGGTTTCGATGGCGAAGAAGGGCGCGGTGGCCAGGCCGAGATCACGCACGAAGGTCTTCTCGACAATGCGGTCGCGCGCAACGGCGACAGCGGCCGCCGACGGACGCACCGGGCAGTGCGCGGCCAGTGTGTCCAGGGTGGAAGCGGACACGTTTTCCCATTCGGTGGTGACAGCCGCGCATTCGGCACCCATGCGCGCGAGTGCGGCCGCGTCTTCGTAGTCGGCCTGCAGATGTATATCCGCCACTGCACCGGCGGGACTGGTGGGGTCGGGGTCGAGCACCATCACGCGATAGCCCAGCGTGCGCGCGGCGATGGTGAACATACGGCCCAGCTGTCCTCCGCCGAGGACGCCCAATGTCGCACCGGGCAGAATCACGACTGCGGGGGCAGCTGCATGTTGAAGACGGTCTGTTCCTGCTCCTTGCGCAGACGGTCCAGTTGGGCGGCGATGGCCGGGTCGCTCACCGCCAGAATGCTCGCGGCATAGAGCGCGGCATTGGTCGCGCCGGCCTCGCCAATGGCGAAGGTCGCGACCGGCACGCCCTTGGGCATCTGCACAATCGACAACAGGGAATCCATACCCTTGAGATAGCGCGACGGCACCGGCACGCCCAAAACGGGTACGGTGGTTTTTGCGGCCAGCATCCCAGGCAGGTGGGCCGCGCCGCCGGCGCCGGCGATGATACAGGCGAGCCCGCGGCTGCGCGCGGTGGCGGCATAGTCAAACAGGAGATCGGGCGTGCGATGGGCCGAGACGACCTTGGCCTCGTAGGCGATGCCGAGCTGATCGAGGATGGTTGCCGCGTTCTGCATGACGTCCCAGTCACTGTTGCTGCCCATGACCAGGCCGATGCGGGGTGTTTCGCTCATGTTCTTGGTGTCCTTTTTGTCGGACCTAAAACCGGGAAACGAGGCATTTTAGCATTATGCGGGGGATTCGGCATGTGGGAATGGGGGCATTCGCGGTTCAGGGGCCGAATCCCGAATCCCGAATTCAGGCCCACCCAGGTACAATACGGCGTTTCCAACCCCCCGGTCGCGGAGCCCCCGGCATGCAAGCATCCCTGTACGAGTCCGATCTGAAGAGTCTGCCCCTGGTCTATCGCGGCAAGGTGCGCGATGTCTACGCGGTCGGCGACAAGCACCTGCTGATCGTCACCACCGACCGGCTGTCGGCGTTTGACGTGATCATGCCCGAGCCCATTCCCGGCAAGGGCGCGGTGCTGACCGCGGTGTCCAATTTCTGGTTCGAGCGCATGCGCGCCATTGTTCCCAACCACTTGGCCGACATGACGCTGGAACAGGTCCTGCCTGATCCGGCCGAGCGGGCCCAGGTCGAGGGCCGCGCCATTGTCGTGCGCAGGCTCAAGGCGCTGCCGGTCGAGGCCATCGTGCGCGGCTATCTGATCGGCTCCGGCTGGAAGGATTATCAGCAGACCGGCGCGGTCTGCGGCATCAAGCTGCCGGCGGGCCTGCGCATGGCCGACCGCCTGCCCGAGCCGATTTTCACCCCTTCGACCAAGGCCGAGGTCGGCACCCACGATGAGAACATCGATTTCGCCGCCGCCGTGAAGCTGCTGGGTCGCGATATCGCCGAGCAGGTGCGCGATGTCAGTGTGACCATATATAAGGAGGCGGCCGCCTACGCCCTGGCGCGCGGCATTATCATCGCTGACACCAAATTCGAGTTCGGTCTGGACGATGGCGGAAAGCTGGTGCTGATCGACGAGGCGCTGACGCCGGATTCGTCACGCTTCTGGCCGGTGGATCAGTATCAGCCGGGCAGCAGCCCACCCAGTTTCGACAAGCAGTTCGTGCGCGACTATCTGGAAACGCTGGATTGGAACAAGACCGCGCCCGGTCCCAAGCTGCCGCCCGAGGTGACGGCCAGGACCGCCGAGAAATACCGCGAGGCGCAGCGGCGGCTGACCGGAACCTGACATTGGCACTGAACTCGGCA
>JBFEJM010000151.1:0-6184 GCA_041553175.1 Gammaproteobacteria bacterium
GCCAAAGAGTGATCCTGCAGCGGGTGACCTCTTAGGGGTTGCCCGTTCCCTCGCATTCCTGCTGGAGGTTAGGGTTGAACGATGCCAGCCGCACTTGGCAGCCGCAGGCCACGCTCGAGGTACTGCGCCTGCGTGCAGTTCTGCTCGGGCGGGTGCGGCACTTCTTCGCGGTCCGCGGTCTGTTGGAAGTCGAGACGCCGATGCTCTCGGCAGCCGCGACGCCGGCACCGGCGCTGCACAGTTTCGATGTGCGCTATAACGGTCCCGACGGTCCGGCGTCGCGGCAGCTGTTCCTGCACACCTCGCCCGAATATCCCATGAAGCGCCTGCTGGCGGCCGGCAGCGGCAGCATCTATCAGCTGTGCCGCGTGTTTCGCGACGGCGAGGCCGGCGCGCGGCACAATCCTGAGTTCACCTTGCTGGAGTGGTACCGGGTCGGATTCGATCTGGCGGCGCTGATGGATGAGGTCGAGGCGCTGCTGCGCAGTGTCCTCGCGGGCGTGCGCGATCTACCACCGGCGCGGCGACTGAGTTATCGCGACCTGTTCCAGGCTTATGCCGGTGTGGACGGGCTGACCGCGGATATCGATGCGTTGCGTGCCTGCCTGGAACAGCACGGACACCGCTCTCCAGCGGGCATGGGCAGTGCCGACCTCGACGCTTGGCGCGACCTTCTGCTGACACACGTGATCGAGCCGCAACTGCAAGGGCTGGTGTTCGTCACCGACTATCCGGCCAGTCAGGCGGCGCTGGCGCGCATCCAGCCGGGACAGCCGGCGGTCGCGGCACGTTTCGAGTGCTATCTGGACGGTGTCGAAATCGCCAACGGCTTCCATGAGCTGGCCGATGCCGCCGAGCAGCAGCGACGGTTCGAGCGGGAGAACAGGGAACGATCGGCGCAGGGATTGGCTGCCATGCCGCTCGATATAGCGCTGCTGGAGGCGCTGGCAGCGGGTCTTCCCGACTGTTGTGGCGTCGCATTGGGTTTCGATCGATTGGTCATGCGCGCATTGGATGTCGAACATATCGAACAGGTACTGGCCTTCGGTATCGCGCGCGCCTGAAGCCCTGCTTGAAAGCCGGCGTGCGATCCTGGACACTTGCTCGCCATGCAGTCACCCAATTCCCCTGCCGAGTTTTCGCTGCACGCCGATCGCATCCAATGCCGCGGTCAATGGACGGTCGACGCATTGTCAGCGGCGGCCAAGGCCTTGGCGCATCTGCACTGGTCGGATGGCAACGACGTATTGTTGGATGCCTCCGAGGTGACTGCGCTGGATACGGCCGGGGCCTGGCTGCTGCAACGCATACGTCTGCAACTGGAGGCACAGGGGCGTCAGGTCAGCGTCGAAGGACTCAGCGAGCACTTTGCCGATCTCTACGCGCGGGTGGTCGAGCTGGGCATGACAGAACCGCCGCAGGAGCCGCGGCTCGGGCGCCTGGCGACTATGGGTCGGGGTGTGGTCGAGGGCATGGAGGAATTGTATTCCTTTCTGTCATTCGTCGGCGAAGTCGCGGCCCGTATGCTGACCTTGTTTCTGCGCCCCTGGCGTATCCGCTGGAATTCCATTTGGGTGGATCTGCATGCATCGGGTGCCACCGCCTTGGGCATTGTCGGTCTGCTGTCGTTTCTGATGGGCGTGGTGATGGCGTATCAGGGCGCGGTGCAGTTGCGTGCCTTTGGCGCCAATATCTATATCGCCGATCTGGTCGGCCTGGCCATGACGCGGGAACTCGGCCCGTTGCTGGCGGCCATTATTGTTGCCGGCCGTACCGGTTCCGCCTACGCCGCGCAAATCGGCACCATGAAAGTGACCGAAGAGGTCTCGGCGTTGCGAACGGTGGGCATCGATCCGTTGGATCTGCTGGTCATTCCCAAAGTGCTGGCACTTTGTATCGCATTGCCCCTGCTGGCGGTCTATTCCGACATTATGGGTGTGTTCGGCGGTATGGTGCTGGCCAAGGCGAACATGGGCTTGAGCTTTGCGGTGTTCGCCGATCGGCTGCAGGAAGCCGTGACCATGAAGTCGTTTCTGCTCGGTATCAGCAAGGCGCCGGTATTCGCGCTGATCATATCGCTGGTCGGTTGTTTCCAGGGTTTCAGGGTCGAGGGCAGCGCGGCCAGTGTCGGTCATCACACGACTCTGGCGGTGGTGCAGTCGATTTTTCTGGTTATCGTTGCCGACGCGCAGTTCTCAGTGATCTTCAGCTGGCTGGGGATCTGACATGACGGAGAACAACGAAGCGGTCATCGAAATGCGTGGTGTCTGTACCCGCTTCGACAGTTTCGTTGTGCATGAGAATCTCGACCTCAGTGTGCGGCGTGGTGAGATCCTCGCGCTGGTCGGCGGCAGCGGCAGCGGCAAGACCACGCTGATGCATGAGATGATCATGTTGCGGCGGCCCAGCAGCGGGTCGGTGCGCCTGTTCGGCGAAGAAATCGTGACTGCGCCGCACGCAGTGCAGGAACGTTTGCGTCAGCGTTTCGGTGTGTTGTTCCAGCAGGGTGCTCTGTTCAGTGCACTGAACGTGTTGCAGAACGTCAGTGTGCCGTTGCGGGAACACACCGGATTCGATCACGCATTGATTGAACAGATCGCGTTGCTCAAGATTCGGCAGGCCGGCCTGCCGGCCGAAGCGGCACTGAAATTTCCCAGTGAACTCAGCGGCGGTATGATCAAGCGCGCGGCACTGGCCCGGGCAATGGCGTTGGATCCGCAGCTGCTGTTCCTGGATGAGCCGACGGCCGGACTGGACCCGGCCAGCGCCTCCGCCTTTGACGAACTGGTGCTGCTGCTGAAACAATGGCTGGGGCTCACGATCGTGATGGTGACCCACGACCTTGATTCGCTGTGGCAGGTCGCGGACCGCGTGGCGGTATTGGGGGAGCGCCGCGTCGTGGCCATCGCGCCCATGGCAGAACTGGCGAAAATCGATCATCCTTCGGTACGGGTCTATTTCGAGGGGCCGCGCGCCCGGGCCGCCAAACCGCAGTAACAGATCATCAAGCGAGAGACATGGAACCCAAAGCGCATTACGTCATTGTCGGAATCTTCGTGTTGTTGCTGGGTGCGACAACCGTGGGGATTAGTCTGTGGCTGGCGTTCGGTGACGTCGCCCTAGAATACCGGACCTTCCGCATCTATATGACCGAGTCGGTGGCTGGCCTGTTTGTCGATGCCCCGGTGAAGTACCGCGGGGTCGAAGTCGGGCGCGTGCGGGAGCTCTCTCTGGACCCGGGTAATTCGGAACGTGTCCAGATTACGGTTGATATCGATCAGGCAGTACGCATCAAAGAGGACACCATCGCCAAGCTGGCGGTACAGGGCGTGACCGGCATCGCGTCGATCGAACTCTCCGGCGGCTCACTTGAATCACCTGATTTGAAGCGGCAGAAGGGTGAGGATTATCCCGTGATCGAAGCGGGGCCTTCACTGTTCACCCGCGTCGACGCGGCGGTGTCTGAATTGATCGGGAATCTCAATATGGTCGCGCATGATCTGCATGCGTTGCTCAATCCCGAGGTGCGCGGACGGGTCACGAATACGCTGAAGAATATCGATCTGATCAGCCAGACGCTGGCCGAACAGCGGGAGACACTGGCGGAAAGCGTCGCCGCCTTCTCCAAGTTCGCCACCAATGCCGCGGAAGCCAGTGAACAGATGCCGCAACTGGTGGATCGAGTCGATGCCGCCGTTTCGACCATGCAGGCCATGGCCGATGATGTGGCCGCGGCCACGCGCGAAGTGCGCGAACAGGTGCGGGTGGGTGGCGATAGTCTGCAGTCGCTCGGCGGACGCACTTTACCTGAGGCCGAATTGCTGCTGATCGAGATGCGGCAACTGACGGCAAGTTTCCAGCGCTTGAGCGATCGTCTCGCGGAGGATCCACGCGCCATCCTATATGGCCCCCAGCTTGAACGGGCCGGGCCGGGTGAGTAACAGAGGAGCCGATATGAATCGGGATGGCATCAAGACCGGGTGGGTGGTGTGCGCGATTGCACTGGTATTGTCGGGCTGCTCGATTCTGCCCAAGAACGAACCCATGCAGCTGGATCGCTATACCCTGGATGCACGCCCGCATACGGCTGCAGTGGCGGCGGTCGGCACGGGTCCGGTGCTGCTGGTCGCACGCCCGCTGGCGCGGACCGAACTGGATACGCCGCGTATGGCCTACCGGCAACAGGATTTCGACATCCACTATTTTGCCCGCAGTCAATGGGCCGATACCCCGCCGCAGTTAATGCTGCCTGGTCTGATCGAGGCGCTCGAGGCCAGCGGTCGCTTCGCGGCGGTTGTGCGAGCCGGTTCGCCGGCGACACCGGAACTGCGCCTGGATACCGAGCTGCTCGAATTCAGCCAGGATTTCCGTGAATCACCCAGTGTGTTCCAGGTGCGCGTCCGCGCACAGCTGGTGGATCTCACGCAGCGGCGGGTCGTGGCCAGTCGTGTCTTTGAGGGCCAAAAGGCGGCACCGAACGCGTCGCCTTATGGCGGCGTTCAGGCCGCCAATGCGATCTGGCAGGAATTGCTGCCGCAGCTGGTGTCGTTCTGCACTTCCCAACTGCCGTCTGTGCTGCCGTCCGCCGCCAGGCCCTGATCCGGCCGTACATCGGGCAGAATATCTATGTTGAGCAATATTCGAATCGTGCTGGTGCACACCAGCCATCCGGGCAATATCGGTGCCACTGCGCGGGCCATGAAAAACATGTGCCTCGAACAGCTGGTGCTGGTACAGCCGGCGCAGTTTCCAAGTGCCGAGGCCACTGCGCGGGCCTCCGGTGCCGACGACATCCTGGCCCGGGCGCGTTGCTGTAACACCCTGGATGAAGCGGTCGCGGATTCTGCACTGGTGATCGGTGCCAGCGCGCGTCTGCGCAGTCTGCCCTGGCCGGAACTGGATCCGCGGCAGTGCGCGCAGCAGGTGTTGAGTGCCAGCGCGCAGATGCCGGTCGCGCTGGTGTTCGGTCGCGAGCAGTCGGGACTGTCCAACGAGGAGCTGGAGCGCTGTCATGCGTTGGTGCACATCCCGGCCAATCCCGATTATTCCTCACTGAATCTGGCGCAGGCGGTACAGGTCATCACCTATGAACTGCATATGGCCCATCTGCCGGGTGAATGGACCGGTTCACCGCCCGAGTTTCCGCCCTGCACGGCGGCCGAGATGGAACGTTTCTATACCCATCTGGAACAGGCGGTTGTCGATCTCGAATTTCTCGATCCGGCCCGGCCCGGTCAGTTGCTGCGGCGCCTGCGCCGGCTGTTCCAGCGGGCCCGGCCCGATACCAACGAAATGAATATCCTGCGCGGCATTCTCAGTGCCGCGCAGGATAAGGCGCGTGCCGGATCGTGAGGCCGCTCGGCGCGATGCACCCTGGTCGGTCGTGATTCCCCTTGCCATTGCGGCAAACTATCCATGCACATATGAAGTCGTTACAATAACCGAGCTATGCAGTCGGTTTTTTTGCTTTGCCGTCGCTGCCGGCAAAAACCTTAACCAGTAAATGTTCCGGTCACCCAATGTCCATGATTGATCGCCTGCGGGAAGATGTACGTTGCGTGTTCGATCGCGATCCCGCGGCGCGCACGACGTTTGAAGTGCTGACGACCTATCCCGGTTTGCATGCCGTGCTCGCGCACCGCTTTACACACTGGCTATGGACGCTGGGCCTGAAATGGCTGGCGCGCTTCCTGTCCGCGCTGATGCGCTGGTTCACCGGGATCGAGATTCATCCGGGCGCGCGCATCGGACGGCGCTTTTTCATCGACCACGGCATGGGCGTGGTGATCGGCGAAACCGCCGAGATCGGCGACGATTGCACCCTCTATCACGGGGTGACGCTGGGCGGAACGAGTTGGAACAAGGGCAAGCGTCATCCGACACTGGGTAACGATGTCGTGATCGGGGCCGGCGCCAAGGTACTGGGTCCGATCAGGATCGGCGACGGTGTCCGCATCGGTTCCAATGCCGTGGTGCTGAAGGAAGTGCAACCGGGTGCCACTGTGGTCGGTGTGCCGGGGCGGGTGGTCTCGGCCCGAGCCTCCGAGGTCAGCGACAAGCGTGCTGCCATTGCCCGCAAGATGGGTTTTGACGCCTATGGCACCACCAAGGATATGCCGGACCCGGTCGCGACTGCCATTAACTGCATGCTCGATCACATGCACGTCATGGATCAGAGGCTTGA
>JBFEJM010000152.1:0-6138 GCA_041553175.1 Gammaproteobacteria bacterium
CTGGACCCTGGTCATTGACGATGTGAAAAGCCCGGCCGTTACCGGTATGCTCGACGATGGTGTCGACATCAGTATCAACGACCTCACAACCGACCCGATCGATCGATCGCATCCGCTGCCCTGTGTGCCGCTCTTGCTGAAACGCGGAGAAAGCCTGGAACTGCTGCCTGAATCCGATACGCTGCTGGAGTCCGGTGATCAAGTTCTGTTCTGCGGTGTCGATGCAGCCCGTGTCGAAATGAAAACCGTCACCAAGAATTTCAATCTGCTGAATTATGTTCTGACCGGCACTGACAGACCTTCCGGTTATATCTGGCGCTGGTTGTCGGAGCGCAACGCGGCTGCACCCTAGTGATCAATGCGGCAACTGATGTCTGTCTGGACCCGCTGCTGCTGGCGCGTCTGACCGATCCGGTGGTACGCGACCTGGCGTGGGCATTGCTCAGTCCGCCTCTGCTGAATGCAACCCACACGGATCCCATCTGGCCGGACCGCGACTGGTATTGCCAACTCTTCGGCGACTACAGGCTTCGGCTTGCTGAACTGGATCGGCACCCGGACACATTGCACCGAGCGGTGCTGTCCGTGCGTGGAAAGCGTCTCGGACACTATTTCGAAGCGCTCTGGCAGTACTGGCTGAACGACAACGAGCGCTATGAATTGCGACACAGCAATCTGCAGATACAGGACGCAGGCACAACCCTCGGCGAACTCGACTGCATTGTCTACGATCGACAGACGGATGAGCTGCAGCATTGGGAATTGGCGCTCAAGTTCTATCTCGGGTGTGGTGATCTGCAGAATCCGGCCAATTGGATCGGGCCCGGTGCCAGCGACCGGCTGGATCTGAAATTGACGCGATTGCTGCAGCATCAACTGCCGCTGACCCGACACCCCGCATCCATCAAATATCTGGCATACACCGCAATGCCTATTGCGCGTCAACACATCATCCTCAAGGGGCGCCTGTTCCATCCCGTTCAGAACGGTGCGATACCACAGTCACAGTCCTGGTGGTGCGCTTTGGAGGACTTCAGACGTGTATTCACCGGAAAGCCACTGACCTGGATCCGGCTCGCGCGGACAGACTGGCTGGCACCCCTGCGTCGCGGCGACGCAATGCCTGCGGTCACCGCGATGGATATGGTTCGACAACTGGAGTCGACGGAATTCAGCCAGCCGATCTGTGTGGCGGGTTTTACCGACACCGACGAATTCACACGCGGCTTCATTGTGCCGGCTCAGTGGCCCGCATTCACCGCCGCGGATGAAGCATAGGACTCGACCATTATGCAACTGTTACTGATGCGCCATGGACAGACCAATTACAATATGCAGGGATTGTGCAACGATGATCCTCGCATCGATGTGCATCTGACCGCACAGGGTATCGATCAGGCAGTCATGGCGGCGCGTGCCCTGAGCGGAACCGCGCTGCAGCGCATACTGGTTTCCGAATTGCCGCGTACCCGCCAGACCGCGGACATTATCAACCGTTATCACCAGGTCCCGATCGATGTGGAACCGCGTCTGAACGATATCCGATCGGGATTTGAAGGCCGGCCGGTAGCTGACTACTTCGCCGCTGTCGGTCACGACCGCCTCAATACCCGCCCGCCGGGAGGTGAATCACTGCAGGACTACAGGGCCCGTGTACTGCCGGTATTGGATGCGCTGCAGCAACAGCCCTGGCGGACCGTATTGCTGGTCGCGCACGAAGAAACCCTGCGCGTACTGGTCGCCAAGCTGAAAAACCTGGATGATCAGGCCATGCAGCAATTGAACTTCGCCAATTGCGAACCGCTGTCATTCGACTTGAACAGCTGACAGCGGCCCGCCATGCGCCGCACAGGTGACGCCTTCATCCCGGGCCGCCATAATAGCCCTATCGACAACAGCCGCGAGTCACGCATGAACCCGTCGCAACCGACCCCGCCGCCTGATGCCCTGATGTTGCTGGCCAACGGCTGTCCGCATTGCCCCACAGTGTTGGCGGGGTTGTGCGATCTGGTCAAACAGGGCCGCATCGGCCGCCTCGAAGTCGTGAACATCACGCAGCATCCGGAAATCGCGCAACGCCATGGTGTGCGCGGTGTACCCTGGGTGCGACTCGGTCCCTTTGAGCTGAGCGGTCTGCGCTCGCCGGCGGAGCTGGCTGAATGGGTGGCACGCAGCGGTTCGGATGAAGGTATGGCAGCCTATTTCAGCGAGCTGTTCGAAGAAGGCAATCTGGCTGGCGTAACAGCGGTGATAGCGCGCGATCCTCGACATGCATCCGCGCTCGTGTTACTGCTGGGCAACCCCGATGCAACTCTGCAGGTGCGTCTCGGCGCCGCCGCCGTCCTCGAGGACCTGGAAGGCAGCGACACACTGAAGCAGCTGACTGGCGCACTGGGTGAGCTGACCCGTCATGCGGACGCGCGAATACGCGCCGATGCCTGCCACGCCCTGTCGCTCGGCCACGACCCCGCCGCCCGCGGGTTCATCGAGGCGCTTCTGCACGACCCCGATCAGGATGTGCGTGAAACCGCCGAAGATGACCTCGCGACATTGAAATGAACAGTGGAACCACACAACAGCGAGTACAGCATGGCTAATGTGATTATCTGGTTCCGGCGCGATCTGCGTCTCGCCGACAACCCTGCACTGACGCATGCGGTCGAACAGGGTCACAGCGTTCTGCCGCTGTACATCCAGGATCCGGATTCGCGCTGGCAACCCGGTGCGGCCAGTCGCTGGTGGCTGCATCACAGCCTCAGCCACCTGCAGCGCCGGCTGCATCGCAGCGGTGCTGAGCTCGTGATCAAGCGCGGTGATCCAGCGCAGATCCTCACCGAGCTGGGACAGAAGTACGCAATCGACGAAGTTCTGTGGAACCGGTTGTATGATCCCGACACCGTGGGTCGCGACGGCGACATCAAGGGTGCCTTGATCGACGCGGGCATCGCCACCCGCAGTTTCAATGCCAGTCTGCTGCTCGAACCCTGGCAACTGCTGAAGTCGGACGGCGGCCCATATCGCGTCTTCACACCGTTCTGGAAGACGCTGCAACGACACCTGGCGGAGAGCGCGGCGCCGCTTGCGGCACCGGAGCGCATTCGAGGCCTGACTGTCGACAAGGACGATGGCATAGCACTCGATACGCTCGGACTGTTACCCGATCTGCCCTGGGACGAGGGCCTGCACAAAAACTGGCACCCCGGCGAAACCGGCGCGCACAGTCGACTGCAGGCGGCGCTGGACGGTCCGCTGCTGCACTATCCGACTCAACGCGATCACCCTGACCGGGCCGGTACATCGCGCTTGTCGCCGCACCTGCATTACGGTGAGCTGAGCCCGCGTCAAATCTGGTATGCGGTACGGGCCTGGGCCGCCGCCAACACAGGCGGTGGCGTGGTGATGGCCGCAGACGCCTATTTGCGCCAGCTGGCCTGGCGTGAGTTTGCCCATCACCTGCTCTATCACTTCCCGGAGACGGCGGTCGCCCCCCTGGATGCGCGCTTCGCACACTATCCCTGGGTGAAAGACTTCGCCGATGACCTGCATGCCTGGCAGCAGGGTCGTACCGGCATTCCCATCGTCGACGCCGGCATGCGCGAATTGTGGCAGACCGGTTGGATGCACAACCGCGTCCGCATGATCGCCGCGTCCTTCCTGACCAAGAACCTGCGCATTCACTGGCTGGAAGGCGCGCGCTGGTTCTGGGATACGCTGGTGGATGCCGATCTCGCCAACAACACCATGGGCTGGCAGTGGGTGGCCGGCTGCGGTGCGGATGCTGCACCCTATTTCCGCATATTCAACCCGATTCTGCAGAGTGAACGCTTTGACCCCGACGGCAATTACCTGCGTCAGTGGCTGCCGGAGCTGGCGGCCCTGCCCAAGGCGTGGATTCACCAACCGTTCAGCGCACCGACCGAGGTGCTCGACGCGGCCGGCGTGGAACTCGGTCAGACCTATCCGCAACCCCTGGTCGAACTGAGCGCTTCGCGCGAAGCGGCACTTGCCGCCTGGGCGGAGATCAAGGGGCTGTCCAGAACCTGAAGACCCGGTCACGCGCGCCATAACCCCAGTTTGATTACCAGATAGCGCACACTTTGTGGCTTTGAGCGGCTTGAAACTGCATCCGGGTGCCCTCAGGACTCAACTAGCCGTAAAATAGATTCAGCCGCTCCGGCTCACCACAGGTGAAGTAAGGCAATGCAAGGTCAACCCATCATTCCGAAACCTCGCGTCCAGACGTTCCCGTTACCCGGCAGCACGCTGCCGCCCGACTATGCGCCGGGTGAACGCGACGAGTTGACCGCCCGCATCAAACGCCTGCTGAAAGAGCAGGACGCGGTGCTGGTCGCCCATTACTACACCGACGAGGATCTGCAACGCATTGCCGAGGAAACCGGCGGCTATGTCTCGGACTCGTTGGATATGGCGCGCTTTGGCAACGAACACCCCGCTACCACACTGGTCGTCGCCGGTGTGCGCTTCATGGGTGAAACCGCCAAGATCCTGAATCCGGAAAAACGCGTGCTGATGCCGACGCTGAAGGCCGAATGCTCGCTTGATCTGAGCTGTCCGGCCGAGGACTTCGTGCCGTTCTGCGACGCAAACCCTGATCGCACCGTCGTCGTCTACGCCAATACCAGCGCGGCCGTGAAGGCACGCGCGGACTGGGTGGTCACCTCCAGTATCGCGGTCGATGTCGCGCGCTTTCTCGCGGCGCGTGGGGAGAAACTCATCTGGGCGCCGGACCGCCACCTGGGTCGATATGTCCAGGAGGTCTCCGGTGCCGATATTCTGCTGTGGCAGGGCAGCTGCGTCGTGCACGAGGCGTTCAAGGCATCCGCCCTGCAGGCACTGATGAAGCAACATCCGGACGCCGCGGTACTGGTGCACCCCGAATCGCCCGAAAATATCATCGCGCTGGCCGACGTCGTCGGTTCCACCACACAATTGATCAAGGCAGCCCACGATCTTCCGAACCCGACCTTCATTGTCGCGACCGACAACGGCATCTTATATAAAATGCGTCAGGCCGCGCCGGGCAAGAAATTTCTCGAGGCGCCGACGGTCGGCGCAGGTGCAACCTGCGTCTCCTGCGCCCATTGCCCGTGGATGGCGATGAACAGCCTGCGCAACCTGGCGGAAGTACTGGAGACCGGCAGCAACGAAATCCATGTCGATGAAGACATTCGCGTCAAGGCCTTGCGCTCGACCCAACGCATGATCGACTTCGCCCGCGACCGCACCCAGGCCAAGGTCGTCAGCGGAGATTGAAGGCCGCCGGCGGGACGGGTCCTGCGCCGCGAAGCCCACGATCACAGTACGCGTCGCAGCCGGATCCGAACTGGAACTCCCGCGCCAATCCTGCAACTGCACATCACACGCCTAGCGTGAAGTACAGTGTCGTGCCGTGCCCGGGCGCCGCTTCCGCCCATATCCTTCCACCATGCCGACGAATCGCGCGCTGCACTGTCGCCAGACCGATACCGGTCCCCTCATACTCCTTGGCATCATGCAGACGCTGAAAGGCGCCGAACAACTTGTCGACATAGGCCATATCGAATCCGGCCCCGTTATCCTTGACGTAATACACGATCTCACCATTAGCCTTTTGAACATCGAATTCGACACGGGCATCCGATTGTTTGCGCGTGAACTTCCAGGCGTTGGAAAACAGATTCTCCAGTACTATACGCAGAAGACCGACATCTCCCCGGGTCTGCAGATCCTGTGCAATACTAACCTTGACCCGGCGTTCAGGCTCTGCAACCTGCAGCGTGTCGATCACCTCCCGCGCGAGATCGCTGAGATTGACCTCGCTGTAGCGAAGGGTTGCGCGTGTCACGTTGGACAGTCCGAGCAAATCATCTATCAGATGGCTCATACGTACGGCGGCGCCGCACACCCGACGCAGATAATCCGGTCCCTGCTCGTCGAGATGCGCGTGGTAATCCTCCAGTAGCGCACTACTGAATCCCTCGATACTTCTCAGGGGCGCGCGAAGATCGTGGGAGACAGAATAGGAGAATGACTCCAATTCAGCATTGCTGTCCGACAGCGCGGCCGTGCGCTCGGCCACACGCCGCTCCAGCGATTTACGGAGCTGCAGATTATCGATCGAGATCGCGACGTGTTGGC
>JBFEJM010000153.1:0-6105 GCA_041553175.1 Gammaproteobacteria bacterium
AACGCTCTGACGGTTCCTGACCGGCCCATCATTCCCTTCATCGAGGGCGATGGCATTGGTGTCGACGTGACGCCGGTGATGCGTACAGTGGTCGATGCGGCGGTCGAGCGTGCCTACGGCGGCACTCGCAAGATCGCCTGGATGGAGATCTTTGCCGGCGAAAAGGCCAACAAGCTCTATGGCGGTGACGTCTGGTTGCCGGATGAGACTTTGGACGCGATCCGCGAGTTCTCCGTCGCGATCAAAGGCCCGTTGATGACCCCCGTGGGCGGGGGCATGCGGTCACTCAACGTGACCATGCGGCAGAAACTGGATCTGTATGTGTGCCTGCGTCCCGTGCGCTATTACACCGGTACCCCGAGTCCGCTGAAAGAACCTGAAAAAACGGACATGGTCATCTTTCGAGAGAATTCGGAGGATATCTATGCCGGCATCGAATGGGCGGCGGGCAGTGCGGAGGCCACCAAGGTCATCAAGTTTCTGCAGGAGGAAATGGGCGTCACAAAGATCCGTTTTCCGGGAACATCCGGGATCGGTATCAAGCCGGTTTCCAAGGAAGGTACCGTACGTCTGGTCCGCAAGGCGATTCAGTATGCGATCGATCAGGACCGGCCAGTGGTGACCCTGGTACACAAAGGCAACATCATGAAATTCACCGAGGGTGCCTTCAAGAACTGGGGCTATGAACTGGCACAGGCGGAGTTCGGCGCTAAAGAACATAACGGTCGCCTGAGTTTCAAGAGTCCGAAAACAGGGCGCGAGATCGTTATCAATGATGTCATCGCTGACGCGTTCCTGCAGCAGATACTTCTGAAACCGGAGGCATCCAGTGTTATCGCCACATTGAATCTGAATGGTGATTACATTTCAGATGCTTTGGCGGCCCAGGTGGGTGGAATCGGTATCGCGCCAGGCGCGAATCTGTCGAATACGGTTGGCGTATTCGAGGCGACGCATGGTACCGCCCCCGATATCGCCGGCCAGGGCAAGGCCAACCCGGGTTCGATTATTCTTTCCGCGGAAATGATGTTGCGCCATCTGGACTGGCAGGACGCTGCCGATCTGATCGTCAAAGGCATCTCAGGCGCCATCACGGCCAAGACGGTGACAGGTGACCTCGCGCGGGCCATGCAGGGTGCACAGGAAGTATCCTCGGCCAAATTTGGCGAGGCCATTATTGCGCAGATGAATTGACCGCCGTTGCGAGCGGAAAAAAGCATCCATGCGCCCCGTGGGTCATTGCCCCGGGGCGGCGTGGGTCAACGCTGGCAGCCCGCAAATCGGGCCTGTCAATCAGTCAGCGGGTGGCCGGATCTTCGAGGCCTGGAGTCCTTTCGGACCCTCGCTGATCTCGAATTCGACCTTCTGACCTTCCTTAAGCGTGCGGTATCCTTCGGCTTCAATTGCGGAGAAATGTGCGAAGACATCTTCACCGCCTTCCTCAGGGGAAATGAATCCATACCCTTTGGCGTTACTGAACCACTTAACCGTACCAGTTGCCATGACTTCTTCTACCTCGCTCACTACTGCGGATTGCAAATGTCCGCTTCTATTTATTTCAGATCCGAATATCCCCTGGCCGAGACAGCCAAGTCATCCTGATCTCCTCCTTTTTCGGCATATCTTGAGTATGCCCGTTACAACTGTTATCCAGCGGAGTAAAATAGTCAAGTATTCAGGGGCTTCAGTAGGGCGATTGTGACCTTCAATTGCGCGTGACTCTTTGAATTACAGCCGGGGCTAATTGCACCCGATACGTGGATTATGATAGGTCTAGAAGCGCTGGCTATGATGGAATCGATCATAGCGAGGTCCGGTGGCTTCTGGATCGATTAGAATGATGATATGGCTGAGGAACACATCGAGCGCGGTAATGAGGATGGGCTTGTCGTACAGGAGGCCAAGCCTCAGCTCAAGCCACCGCCCCTGTATAAAGTCGTACTGCTTAACGATGATTACACTCCCATGGAATTCGTCGTGCAGGTATTGGAGACCTTTTTCAGCATGAACAGGGAACAGGCGACCCAGATCATGCTGCATGTACACACACGTGGTAAGGGTGTCTGTGGGGTATATACTCGTGAAATAGCCGAGACCAAGGTTGCACAGGTCAACGAATTCTCGCGACGTCACCAACACCCCCTTTTGTGCACCATGGAAGAGGCCTAAGGCGTCTGAGGTAGGACTTATGCTGAGCAAGGAACTTGAGTTCACACTGAATCTGGCGTTCAAAGAGGCGCGCGAAAAACGTCATGAATTCATGACGGTTGAGCATCTGCTTCTGGCCTTGCTGGACAATCCGGCCGCCGCGGAAGTGTTGCGGGCGTGCGGGGCTGATCTGCTGGCATTGCGGCGCGATTTGATCAGTTTTCTGGACGAAACGACACCGGTTCTACCTGTTCAGGACAGTCGCGAAACTCAACCCACACTGGGTTTTCAGCGAGTGCTGCAGCGCGCCGTCTTTCATGTTCAATCCTCCGGCAAAAAGGAAGTCACCGGCGCGAACGTGCTGGTTGCGATTTACAGCGAGCAGGAATCGCAGGCAGTCTATTTTTTGAATAAACAGAATGTGTCCCGCTTGGATGTCGTCAACTACATTTCCCATGGCATATCCAAGGTCGCCGGCGAACAAAATGAGGAAATGCCGGCGGTCAGCACCGATGATGCCGAGACGGCGGATGCCGGGCCGCGCAAGCCATTGGAGAGTTTCGCGACCAATCTGAACGAGATGGCGCGCCGCGGCAAAATCGATCCGTTGATCGGGCGCCGTGAGGAAATCGAAAGGACCGTTCAGATTCTCTGTCGCCGACGGAAAAACAATCCGCTGTTTGTCGGCGAGGCCGGGGTTGGCAAGACCGCGCTGGCGGAAGGTCTGGCACGGATGATCGTCGACGGCGAGGTTCCCGAGATTCTCAACGATGCAACTATCTACTCGCTCGATCTGGGCGCCTTGGTGGCGGGTACGAAGTACCGTGGGGATTTTGAGAAGCGCCTGAAAAGCGTATTGGCGCAACTGCGTAAAGAGCCGGGTGCGGTTCTTTTCATCGATGAGATCCATACCATTATCGGCGCAGGCGCGGCGTCCGGCGGCGTTATGGATGCCTCCAATCTGATCAAGCCGATGCTGGCTTCCGGCGAACTGAAATGCATCGGTTCGACGACCTATCAGGAATATCGCGGCATATTCGAAAAGGACCGCGCGTTGGCCCGCCGTTTCCAGAAAATCGATGTGCGTGAACCGACGGTCGAGGAGACCGTGCAGATCCTGAAGGGGCTGAAGTCGGCTTTCGAAAAGCATCACAACGTGCGTTATTCACCCAAGGCACTGCGGGCGGCCGCGGAACTCTCCGAACGCTACATCAATGACCGTCACCTGCCCGATAAAGCGATAGACGTTATCGATGAGGCTGGCGCCAATCAGCGACTGCAGCCGCCGTCTAAACGCAAGAAGACCATCAGTACTGCGGACGTCGAATCCATTGTGGCGAAGATCGCCCGGATTCCGCCGAAGAGCGTGTCGTCGACGGACAAGGACAAGCTGCGCACACTGGATCGTGATCTGAAAATGGTCGTCTACGGGCAGGATGAGCCTATCGATGCGCTCGCTGCCGCGATCAAGATGTCGCGTTCCGGACTGGGCAATGAGCAGAAACCCATCGGTGCCTTCCTGTTTGCCGGTCCGACCGGTGTCGGTAAAACGGAAGTCAGTCGGCAGCTCGCGCTGACACTGGGTATTGAACTGATACGATTTGATATGTCTGAATACATGGAACGACATACTGTGTCGCGTCTAATCGGGGCGCCGCCGGGGTATGTCGGTTTCGATCAGGGCGGTTTGCTGACAGACGCCATTCTCAAGCATCCGCACTCGGTCTTGTTGCTCGATGAGATCGAAAAGGCCCATCCGGAAGTGTTCAATCTGCTGCTGCAGGTCATGGACCATGGGACCTTGACCGACAACAATGGACGCAAAGCGGATTTCCGCAATGTCATTCTGATCATGACCACGAATGCCGGTGCAGCCGACATGGATCGGCCGTCGATCGGATTCACCTCACAGGACAACAGCACGGACGGCATGGAGGCGATCAAGCGGCTGTTCACGCCCGAGTTCCGCAATCGTCTCGATGCGATCATTCAGTTCAAGCCGCTGGCCCCGACCGTCGTTGCACTGGTGGTTAACAAGTTCATTTATGAGCTTGAAGCCCAGCTTGCCGACCGCAATGTCACGATCGATATCGACGAGGCTGCGCGTCTCTGGCTGGCGGAAAAGGGATACGACCCGAAAATGGGCGCACGGCCGATGGCACGGGTGGTCCAGGAGCATATCAAGCGACCGCTGGCTGACGAACTGCTGTTCGGGCGATTGCTGCACGGCGGCCACGTCGAGGTCCGGCTCGAAGGCGATGAACTCGCGATCGATATCGTGACTGAGGAAGAGAAGGCCTGACTGTTCCTGCTTTGATCTCCTGTGCGCGGCCCTGACGCTACCGGACCGGCACAGGAGATAATGCGTTTTCTCTTTTTGGTGAACCCCCGCCGCTGAACGATTTGCGTGTCTGTTGAGCAAACCTCAGTGATGTTTGCAGACGGCTTTCATGGCCATGATCGCATCGTCATAGGATAAGTCGGGCGATCCCAGGCCACGCACGCCGCGCTCGGCAAACGCGACGATGTCGTCCAGAGACAGCATTCCGAGCACTTCCCCTTCACCGTTGACGACCGGCAGACGGCGTACACGTTCACGCTGCATGATACCGAGCGCGAAACGCACGTCGTCGTTCACCGAGCATTTCGATATGCCCTGACCGGTCAGGAAATCCTGAGCCTTGAGGTCCCACAAGGCCTTATGACGGGCCGCCGCCGCAATGGCGATGTCACGGTCGGTGATCATGCCAATGGGTTGACCGGATTCATTGGTGATCGGGATGGACCCGCAGTCGTTGTCCATCATCATAATGGCAACGGATTCGAGACTGTCAGCAGGTGCGCAGCAACTGACGGTGCTGGCCATAACATCATGTACGTTCATGGGGTGCCCTCCGATGCTCGAGGCGGGGTTGCGAGGCAGCAGGCCAACACTGGGGTACCTCGAAAGCCAACTCTGTCAGACCCGCCAGGTGACTGAATCTCAGTGCTGTTTGGAGCCGAATCGGCGGCCCTCAGCATTGCACTGGATTGATACCAGGGAATCTAAACATAGAACGGCCACGAGGCTTGTCAAGCCATGCGGTGTCCGCATCGGAGCGTTATTACATCATGATATTCGCGGCTTCGAAGAGGCGGTGATCAGCCTGTCCGCGACAGTACAGAAGGGTCAGCGAGCGCGGTAGGTGATTCGCCCTTTGCTGAGATCGTACGGGGTCAGCTCGACGGTGACTTTGTCGCCGGTGAGAATGCGGATGTAATGCTTGCGCATCTTTCCGGAGATGTGGGCGGTGACGACGTGCCCGTTCTCCAGTTCAACGCGGAACATGGTGTTCGGCAGGGTCTCGATGACCTTGCCCTGCATTTCGATATGGTCTTCCTTCGGCATGTAAAACCTGACGGTGGCGGAACGAATCCGGGCATTATAAACGAAAATGATCGCAATCCGGAATGTTTACCGAAGAAAGTCTTTACCCGCCGGAATCAGCCCGCTCGCCGCTCCGTCATGGGAATCCAGCCCACCCGCGGGTGAATCACTTCCCGGTCCAGGATCAACTCCATCTGCAACAGATCCAGGATCTTGCCCAGATTGTCCGGTTGCGCAAAGGAGTGGCGGAGCTGTTCCAGGTGGTCGGGGTGCAAATAGAGGAGATTGGGGCGGACCCGGTGGGTTTGCTCGAAACGTACAGCCAGTCGGTAGAGGTAGCTCAACATCGGTCATGGCCTCCACGGCAGTGCCCGGTGTGATGATTTGAGTATAGCTGGCCGGGCTTCCCGTGTTAGCGGCGACGCTGCTGACTGGCTTGAATGCAGCGCTTGATGCCCTCGGTGTGGCGATTTCGCGCGCTCAGTCCAGCCTTATCCAGGTATCGTTCCGGTAGGCCTCGACCGGACGATAGCGCCCCTTGTAGGCCATTTTCGGTGATGCCTCCACCCAGTAGCCGAGGTAGAGGTAGG
>JBFEJM010000154.1:0-6088 GCA_041553175.1 Gammaproteobacteria bacterium
TGGAATTTATTTCAGAAGACCACCGGGATAGATTTTCCAGCAGGGCAAACGGACATAGAGAATGGTTTTGATCTGAGTTGCCATCGGGGCCTTCCGATTGTACTGCGCTATACGTCCATTCGGCTCGGAGAGACAATGTTCCGGAACGGGTGAAGCAGGGACCAGGCGTTTCTTGGTTGTGCCGTTGGGTATAGTGTCCTACCTTCGCCGCCGGATGGCTTTGACATAAGTCATATAGGTGGAAGTACCGGTGCCGGTCGCGCAGGGGGCTTGAGCACAGGTAATGTACCGAGAGCCGACTTCGAACCCTCTAAAAAACATCGGAATGTGCGACAATTCGCTGGCCCGGGTCCTGCATACAATATACAAACCTGACCAGTTCCGCGCCGGCCGGATGGTCACTGACCCCATTGCACTGGAAACCTTGATACCCCTATGAACGATAAAGTTGTCGATGCCCTGATTACGCCGAAAGGCCGTCTCGATGTCCTGTCCAAGCTGGAGGTCAGCAAACTGCTCGATACCAGCCAGGGCGGGTTGTACAACATCTTCCGCAACTGCTCATTGGCGGTGCTGAACTGCGGCAGCAGTCTGGATGATGGCAAGGAACTGCTGGAGCGGTATCAGTCGTTTGATATCCGCGTCATCCAGGAGGAGCGCGGCATCAAGCTGGAAGTGAAGGGCGCGCCGGGCAGCGCCTTCGTCGACGGCAAGATGATCCGCGGTATCAACGAGCATCTGTTCGCGGTACTGCGCGATGTGATCTACGTCAGTGACGAAATCAGCGGCAATCCCAAGTTCGATCTGGGGTCGTCGGACGGCGTGACCAACGGTGTTTTTCATATCCTGCGTAACGCCAATATCCTGCGACCCATGACCAACCCCCATCTGGTGGTGTGCTGGGGCGGGCATTCCATCAAGCGTGAGGAATACGACTACACCAAGGAAGTCGGTTACCAGATCGGCCTGCGCGGCATGGATATCTGTACCGGCTGCGGTCCCGGCGCTATGAAAGGGCCCATGAAGGGTGCCACCATCGGCCACTCCAAACAACGCATCAACAACGGCCAGTATCTGGGTATCTCCGAACCCGGCATTATCGCCGCCGAGTCACCCAATCCGATCGTCAACGATCTGGTCATCATGCCCGATATCGAAAAGCGTCTGGAGGCCTTCGTCCGCACCGGTCACGGCATTGTCGTGTTCCCCGGCGGCGTCGGCACCGCCGAGGAGATCCTCTATCTGCTGGGTATTCTGCTGCACCCGGACAACAAAGATATCCCCTTCCCGATGATCCTCACCGGGCCCGAGCACACGGAAGATTATTTCAAAGGCATACATCAGTTCATCGGCGACAGCTTGGGCATCGAGGCACAGCAGCGCTATCAGATCATCATCAACGATCCGGAACGCGTTGCGCGCGAAATGATGTCCGGTATCGAACGGGTCAAGGCCTTTCGCAAGGATGAGGGCGACGCCTATTACTTTAACTGGATGCTCAAGATCGAGCGCGCCTTTCAGCAGCCCTTCATTCCCAACCATGAAAATATGGCCAATCTGGAGCTGCACAAGAACCAGGAACGGCATCTGCTGGCGGCGAACATGCGACGCGCGTTCTCCGGCATCGTTGCCGGCAACGTCAAGGACGAGGGTATTCGCGCAATTGAAGAGCACGGCCTGTTCGAAATCCGTGGCGAGACCGACATTCTGGAACCGCTGGACGCACTGCTGGCATCCTTCGTCGCGCAGCAGCGGATGAAGTTGCCGGGCAAAAAATACACCCCCTGTTATCGGATTGTGAAGTAGCGAGATCACCAGAAATCAATGAGTTCAGCCCGATCGATTGTCTGACTGACTTATTTGATCCAGGTAAACGCACGGAACCCGGTTTAAAGGTATTATCGACCCGGAATTCGTTGAATCTGCAAACAGTGGTGGCGGCGGCCTGTGGCGCTGCGAGGGGATTGTTGTAATGGATATGAAGACGTTCGCTGAATTCTGGAAAGGCATGTTCTTTTTCGTTTCCACGATATCCATGTCAGTGCTGCTCTATCTCGTCGTGGTGATATGGCAGCCGCTGTGGACGGCCGGTTTTCAGGATTTCGGCGAGATATCCAAGTCAATCACCCGTCTGGACAGAACGGCCAAACCTGTGGCGGAAATGGCGCCGTTGATGCTGGGCGAGATGGACGAGATTCGGAACTCCATGGAGAAAATTCAGCTGTCCATGGTCACCATCGAGGAAATGAGCCCCGATATAAAGGAAATGAATCAGACCATGGGCCGCATGACCTGGGTGATGGAACACCGCATGGGTGTGATGAACAGTGAAATGAACCGCATCGGCGACAAGTTTTCGCCGACCGGGATGATGCCGTTCAACTGGTGAACGATGATGCAGGACCAGGGGAGGGTTCGGCCAGGTAATCTGGATTTCTTTTTGTTCAACGCTGGCTCCGCGCGCTTATGCGCCCGTTTCACCGGAGTTCATACATGAACGCAAAGCGAAAACTCGCCGTCGTCACCGGTGCCAATCGCGGTCTCGGTCTGGAGACCTGCCGGCAGCTGGCGGCGATGGGCTGGAGCGTGATACTGACGAGTCGTGATCGGTCCAAGGGCCAGGCGGCGACCGATGCATTGCGCGCACAGAATCTGGATGTCACCTTTCATCCGCTGGATGTGACGGATGCAGCTGGTATTCGTCAGCTGGCCGAATTTGTCGCGGCTGAATACGACCGCCTCGATGCGCTGGTGAACAATGCCGGCGTGTTTCTCGATCCCATCGGCGACAGTGATCCGTCCGCCAGCAGTGTGTTTCGCGCTGATCTGGATACCCTGCGCGCGACAATGGAGACGAATCTGTATGGACCTCTGCAGCTGTGTCAGGCCCTGATCCCGTTGATGCAGGGAGAGGGGCGGGTGGTGAACGTATCGTCTGGCATGGGACAGTTGTCAGATATGAACGGCGGTTGTCCGGGTTACCGCTTTTCCAAGACGGCGTTGAATGCCTTGACCCGAATCCTGGCCGATGAGCTGCAGGGCACGCGGATCAAGGTGAATTCGGTCTGTCCCGGTTGGGTGCGCACGGATATGGGTGGGCCGAACGCGACCCGACCCGTCGAGGAAGGGGCCGAGACGATTGTCTGGCTGGCGACGCTGCCGGCTGACGGTCCCAGCGGAGGTTTTTTCCGGGATAAGCAATCCATACCCTGGTAGCCGGTGTGTGTATCGATCCTATTGTCACATGCGTGCTGGATCAACACGTTATCTAATCGATTGCATCGGTTCTAAATACCACAAATTCAAGCAATTTCAATTCGTTGCCGCTATCTATGCCGCGCAGGCCCTGTGCTGCCTGATTTCGAATTATGGAAAGCCTGTGAATAGGGACGTTCACCAAGGACGATCATCACGATCAGGACGATCGGGATCATCATCGGAAATGGAGAGGCTCATCGTGACTGCGCTCGGAAGGGATCAACTATTGGGGGAAGATCCACGTGAGGCTGGCAAACCGACAACGCGCGATGACCTGGGTGCTGGGGGGCGCCTTGTTCACCTGTTGCGCGCTTGTCGGTGCTTCCGAGCCGACAGTGCATTTCGGCTTTCAGCACGGCACTGAAAAGAATTACGGCTATCTGAATTTCATCAAGCCCTTGCCGCGCATGGCCGGCGCTGACACCTTCCTCGACTTGCGACTGGTTGCATCGAGCAACGAGAGCCAGGAGTTCAATCTCGGTCTCGGTCAGCGCCGATCGGTGCGGGACGGTAATGCGCTGGCAGGCGTCTACGCCTTCTATGATCGTCGGCGCTCGACCTTCGACAACACTTTCCATCAGCTCACCCTCGGCGCCGACTATCTGTCGACATCCCTGGATGCGCGCCTGAACCTGTATCTGCCGGGTAATCACAGTGAACAGGTCGGCGTGAGCGCCCCTTACTTCGGGCCGACGGGTATCACGCAGGATGTGATGTACGAAGAGACTCAACCCGGCTTCGATATCGAATTCGGTACCGAGGTACCGGGGCTGTCGCGCTGGCTGGAGACACGGGCCTATCTCGGGTGGGTGCAGTTCACGGGCGATAAAACGCCCGATACGGAGGGTCCACAGGCGCGTCTCGAGTTTTATCCAACGCGAGGTGTACGGTTGGCGGCGGGGACCCGTGAACTTCGTCAGACCCGGCGTGAAAACTTTGTCGAACTGCGTGTGTCGGTGCCGCTCAGCGCGCGCGGCTGGCGTGACCTGGCGCAGGTATTCAAGCCCGGTGTCGCCAAACGGCGCAATCTGAATGAACGTGCTTACGAGCCACCGGTGCGCGATATCGATATCGTGACCCGTACCGCCTCCAGTCCGGCATTGATACAACCTCTGGTCTATGTAAACAACCAGTCAACCAGCACGACTGAGGACGGCACGCTGGCGAATCCCTATCGCAATGTCCAACCGGGCATCGACGCGGCCACATCCGCTGACTGGGTGTATGTGTCCGGAGGTGGTGCAGCGTACTCGGAGCAGGTCATTGTTCCCGCAAACACGACTGTGCTCGGCTCCGGCTACCGATACATGGGTCTGGGTGATGGTGTATACCCTGTTCTCGATGGCGGCGGCGCGGGGCATGTGGTCGAACTGGCAGACAACACCACTGTCATGGGCATGGAAGTGCGCAACAGTGGCGCATCCGCAAGCGGGTTTCATGGCGCGAACGTGGACGGTATCGCGCTCATCGGCAACCGGGCGATCGGCAATGATACGGGGGCGCTGATCGAACACACCGGTACGAGTTCGGCCCAGAGCATTCTCATCCAGGGCAGCGCCTTCCATGACAACAGCCTGGCCGGAATTCGTCTGGTCACGGCCGACAGTGCGCAGCAGACGGCCTTGCTGAGCGGGAATCAGCTCTATCGGAACACCTATTTCGGCCTGCATCTGGACAGTGGCGGCGGTCAGCAGTCAGTTGCGTTGGAAGGGAACACTTTGACGGCCAACGGTGTGGGAGGGCTCTGGGCGAGCAGTATCGGCGGTAGTCAGAGCGTTGATCTCGGCGCGGGTGTGTTGGGTGCTTCCGGCCAGAACCGGCTGTTCGGCAACGCGGTCTACGAACTTGCCAACGATAGCGGCGGCATGATTTCCGCTGCGGACAACTGGTGGGGTGGCGGCGCACCGATAGCGGGGCAGATTACACTGGGTGCCGGGGCGGGTGTCGATGCAGGTAACGCACTCGTGGCCGATCCGGATGCCACGGGTTTCTCGGTTGCCGTTGTCGACTCGCCGATTCTGTTTGTCGATAACAGCAGTGCCAGCATGGTCGAGGACGGGAGTTATCTTAATCCCTATACCACCATCGCGGCGGCACTGAATCAGACTTCGGCGACCCGGTCGACCGTGTATGTTGCCGCCGGCGCAGTGCCCTATACAGAAAACCTGTATCTACGCGACGGTGATCGCCTGTGGGGCGAACACTACCGGGATCTCGGTATCGGCGGCGGCAGCTATGCCGTGGTCAATGGCGGCGGCATACACGTGACGGCCGCAAACGATACAGTCATTCGCGGATTCGAATTCCGTAATCCCTCTTCCGCGATCTCGATCGTCAATGTCGACAACGTGACCGTCACCGGCAATTTCGTCGACGCAACCATTTCGCGTGGCACGGCGGTCAATATCCAGGCCAACGATGGTCAACTTCATCAGGGTTATTTGATAGAAGGCAATCACTTCCTGTGGAATGTCTTTGGGGTCAACATGGGTGCTTCATCGCTCAGCAGTCTGACCGGCGTCCAGGTCGAAAACAATCTGATCGAAACGAGTTTCTTCGGTGTCTATCTCTATAATGACGGTGGCGTGGTCGAGGCGGTGTTCCAGCGGAACACGATTGCCCCCTGGTTCGCCGGCGCCTGGATGACGCAGGGTTCGGGCGCGGGTCTTCAGACGACGGTTGATTTTGGTGGCGGCAGTCTGGGTTCGATCGGCGATAACCGGTTCCTACGCGGAAGCAGTTACAGTGTAGGTTCGAATGGCAGCGTCACCCCAACCGCGCAATTCAACTGGTGGGGCCAGGCCAGTGGTCCCGCACCCGGGCAGATCAA
>JBFEJM010000155.1:0-6073 GCA_041553175.1 Gammaproteobacteria bacterium
ATGGCACAGATGGAGCTGTTCGGGCGCGGCGAGAACTATGAGAAGAAGGTCTACGTGCTGCCGAAGATTCTCGACGAAAAGGTCGCGCGCCTGCACTTGAAGAAGATCGGCGCCGATCTGACCAAGCTCACGCAGGCACAGGCCGACTATATCGGCGTGCCGGTGGAAGGCCCGTACAAGCCGAATCACTATCGGTATTAGGATTTGGGAATCAGGGGCCGGGATTCGGGGAAACCCGATTCCCGCCCTTTGACTCAATACACCAGACACCGATTCCCGAACCCCGGGGCCTCAACTTATGCAATCCCAACAAAAATATCCGCGCGTATTCAGCTTCGAATTCTTCCCACCCAAATCGGATGAAGGCGCGGACAAACTGCGCGCTGTACGCGATGAACTGGCGGTACTCAAGCCACGCTTTTTCTCGGTCACTTTCGGTGCCGGCGGTTCCACGCGGGATCGTACGTTCGATACAGTAACTGAAATCCAGCGTGATTCCGGCGTCGACGCCGCACCGCATCTGTCCTGCATCGGATCCACCAAGGACAACATCCGGGATATCCTAGGCGCCTATCGCGAGGCCGGCATCAAACAGATTGTGGCACTGCGCGGCGATATGCCTTCCGGCATGCGTGAGGCGGGCGAGTTCCGGTATGCCAATGAACTGGTGGCATTCATCCGTGCCGAGACCGGCGATCACTTCCATATCGAGGTGGCCGCCTATCCGGAGTTTCATCCGCAGGCAAAGAGCGCCGACGCGGATCTAACCAACTTCAAGCGCAAAGTCGAAGCGGGTGCCAGCAGCGCGATCACTCAATACTTCTATAACCCCTACGCCTATTTTCGGTTTGTAGACAGCTGCGAAAAGCTCGGTGTCGATCTGCCGATCGTGCCGGGCATCATGCCGATCACCAACCACACCCAGCTCGCGCGTTTCTCCGATGCCTGCGGCGCGGAAATCCCGCGCTGGATCCGCAAACGGCTGGAAGGATTCGGGGACGACAAGGCGGCGATCCGCGCGTTCGGCGAGGACGTTGTAACCGAAATGTGCCGTATTCTGCTCGATCAGGGCGCACCCGGCCTGCACTTCTACACCATGAATCAAAGCGCATCATCGATGGCGTTGTGGAAAAATCTCGGCCTTGGCGAATAGCGCGGAATATGGCCGTATTCGCCCGCGCGGAATAACCCCGACATGCCGACACCCCGCATCTATCTGCCCGTCCCGCTCAGCATCGATAGTGATATCGCGCTGGACGCAAGGGCGGCTGGCCATGTCGTCCGAGTTCTGCGGTTACGCGCAGACGACGAAATCGTACTGTTCAATGGCACTGATGACGAGTATTCAGCCCGGCTGACTGAAGTCCGCAAGGACCGCGCTCACTGTCGCATTCTGAGCAGACATGAACGTAACATCGAATCACCCATCGACATCACGCTGGCACAGGGCATTTCGCGTGGCGAACGCATGGACTACACCATTCAGAAGGCGGTTGAACTGGGTGTCAGACGTATCGTCCCGCTCAGCACCGAACGAAGCCAGGTCAAGCTGTCAGCAGAGCGCGAAGAAAAACGTCTGCAGCATTGGCGCGGCATAATCATTCACGCCTGTGAACAATGTGGACGTAACCATCTACCCGAATTAACACCGGTGCAGCGATTGGATCAATGGCTGCAGGCACGGGAACCTGAGCAGCATGCGTTGTTTCTTGATCCGGAGGGGAACGACAGCGTGGCTCAGCTGAGTGGCCCGGTTACCCGTGTGAGTCTATTGGTTGGCCCGGAGGGCGGGCTGAGCCAGCCCGAACGTGATCTCGCGGTCACTGCGGGATTTCAGCGCCTGCGGCTAGGGCCACGTGTGTTGCGCACGGAAACGGCGGCGCTAACGGCATTGGCGGCACTGCAGGCCATTTGGGGCGATCTGGTTTGACTGCCTTGAATCGGCAATTGGATTTCTCGTCTGGCGTAGGTGACTGTATGACGCTCAGGCAACCTTCTTCCAGATTTGCGCAACTGCGGTCTCCAGTGCCTCCAGGTCAGGAATCACTGTAGAAAGAGTACCGATCTCGACCCGGCCCAGTTCACCTTTTCCTGCTGTGCCCGGCTGCGCCTGCAGCATTGATTCATTTACGCGCTTCAGCTGCGGAATACCTGCTGTCACAATGGCATAGAAAGGCAGACCATTGGTTCTGGTTGCGGTATTGAGCACAGCGATTCTGGCTTGCGCCAAGCTCGCATCTTCGCCCCCGTACAAGCGATCGAAAGACATGATCGGGATCGTAAGACCGCGCCAGTTCATCGTTCCCAGCAGCCACTCGGGTGCATCTTCAACTGCACGCGGCCGGACATAGGGCACAATCTCAGCAACCGCCACATTCGGTACCAGAAGATTGCGCTGCTGCAGAGGAATAATCAGAGTGCGTACCGTGTCCTGAATTGTCGCTTGCATTTCTATCCTCCTGTTCTGTCGCCCCATCCGCTTTAACTCAGGATGTCGCTGACTTGATCCCTATTTCGCTTACCATATGCGACGCCAGTTCTTCCGGCGACCCACTGTAGGTTACAACGCCTTGCCGGCGCGCCGCATCCGGCATGCTGCTTATCACACAGCTGCTAGCCTCCTGCGCCCAGACCTGACCGCCCGCTTTAGTGATGGCACTCGCGCCCAATGCACCATCCTCTCCCATTCCGGAAAAAATAATGGCGCTGGCATTCTTGCCATAACTGGCTGCGATATCTTCCATGACTTCATCTATACAGGGTCGATACGGCCCTCGAATCGGCTCATCATGAAATTCGACCACTCCGGCATCAGTTACGCGAAATCGCTTGTCCACTGGCACCAGAATTACTTCACGTACCCTTACCGTCCTACCGTGCTCCGCCGGCATTACTCTCATACCGGTTACGCGATCAAGCTGTTCGGCCAACAAATGCACAAACGGCTTTCCAATGTGTTGCGCGATGATGAATCCAACAGGCAAATTATCGGGCAAATGACTCAGAAACGATTTCAGCGCCTGCGGCCCGCCCAACGACGAACCCAGAATCCAAACTTTCTGCGCCGGACCGGAACGCTCTGGAGCCTGCGGCGCGACAACCCGCAGAGCAGGTCGTTGTGCGACCGCCTGCAGCTTTGCCTCAGCTTCGGCGGCAACGTTGGCTGTTGCTGACTCGGGTTGTGCCGATGCTGCGCCGCGCGCTGCAGGCTGCATTACCATTCGTCCTTGCACCAGACCGGTCAGCTTCGCGATCAACTTGCGTCCCCAACCACCGCCACCGGGAACGCCACCCTCATTGAATAGAATCGGTACGACCGAATTCTCTATGAGCGCCTCAAGGCGCTCCATCTCGTCTCCAGCCGACTCAACGAGATTGACCAGCAGAACATCAACCATGTCCGCACCGACCTCTTCCGGACGGTAATCTCGTATAGCCTGATCTACGATGACATCGAGCCCGCTGGACTCCAGCAATTCTTTTAAACGTTTTCCCTGTTTGTCCTGGTCGGCAATCAATGCAACTCGCAGCGCTCGCGATGCCGCATTACCCATTCGTGCTCCTCTCCTCAGTCAATTCACTGATATTCGTGAGCAGATCGCTTTCCTGGAATGGTTTTCCGAGATAACGGTTCACACCGATTTCCATTGCGCGGTTGCGGTGTTTGTCGCCTGTACGCGAAGTAATCATGATGATCGGAATATGCCGTAAACGCGGCTCGTTGCGGATATGCGTAGCAAGCTCGAAACCATCCATGCGTGGCATCTCGATATCCAGCAGCATAACATCGGGCATATATTCCTGAAGCTTGGCAACAGCGTCCACACCATCCTTTGCGGTAACAACTTCCATCTCGTTGCGTTCCAACAAACGGGTCGTCACCTTGCGCACCGTAATTGAATCGTCTACCACCATAACCAACAGCGGCCGCGCCTCTTCTTGCTCGACCGGAGCGGCGACCTGATCCGTCACCGCAGTCATACCACCACTACGCAGCAGACCACCCAGATCCAGAATAAGGACAATACGACCATCACCCAGAATAGTCGCGCCGGAAATGCCACGCACAGTACTAATCTGCGGCCCCACCGATTTTACCACTGCTTCACGGCTGCCTAACAGCGACTCCACCTGCAATGCCATGCGGTGGTCGCCTGAACGCACCAGCAGAACCGGCAAACGCTTGGGCGAACCAGCACCCAAATTGGGCGCTCCGTGCCCGAGCATGGCACCCAAGTTATTAACCGGATAGGTATAACCCGCGTACTCGAAACGCGCCGTCGGGTCGTTAAGATATTTGGACAGATCATCCTGATTGATGCGGACAATACCCTCGACACCGGTCAGAGGAATCGCATAGATCTCATCGTGCACCTGCACCAGAAGCGCCTGGCTGATGGCAAGCGTGAACGGCAGTCGAATAGTGAAGGTGGTACCCTGGCCCGCACGCGAATCGATATGGAGCGATCCACCCAACTGCTTGACTTCACTATTGACCACATCCATACCGACGCCACGCCCGGATATCTGCGATACCGTCTCGGCGGTACTGAAACCCGTCTCCAACACGAATTGCATAATGTCCGAGTCACTAAGTGTTGACTCTTCCGTCAACAAACCACGCTCCTTGGCCTTGCGTTTGATAGCGTCGAGATTCATACCGGCGCCGTCGTCAGCCAGAGTGATCACAACTTCGGAACCGTCGCGGGAAAGGCTTACCTTTATAGTACCAGTCTCACGCTTGCCCGAGGCTGCGCGTTTCTCAGGCATCTCGATACCGTGAGCAATTGCATTGCGCAGCATATGCTCGATAGGAGCGATAATACGATCGATAACAGTTCGATCCATTTCGCCTTCGGTACCCTCGAGCAATAGCTCTGCTCGCTTGCCCAATTCATGTGAAGCCTGACGAACAATGCGTCGCATACGCGGTGCCAGGCCGGCGAAAGGCACCATGCGCGTGCGCATAAGACCTTCCTGCAGTTCGGTATTGACACGCGACTGCTGCAGCAGCAGCGTCTCAGACTCACGGGTTATGTTATCCATCAAACCCTGAATGCTGACCAAGTCGCTGATACTCTCACCCATGGAGCGCGATAGTTGCTGCAGATGAGAATAGCGATCCATCTCGAGCGGATCGAACTGCTCATCATCCGAACCGGTCTCACGCTCGTAGCGGAACAGCACCTGGGCTTCTGTCTCGATCTCCATTTTCCGCAATTGATCACGGATACGAACGACCGTCTGCCCGAGTTCTGACAGATTGAATCGCATGCTGCCGACCTGCTGTTCGAGACGTGAACGGTAGATACTGATCTCGCCGGCATAGTTGACCATATTGTCCAGCAGATCAGCGCGTACGCGCACCAGCTCCTGCTGCGTTCTTGCGGCAGCTTTCTGCTCTTCAACCGGGATCACGTCTTCCAACTCGCCGCTATCAGCAAGTTTAGAGGCAGCCCGTTCCGCGGGTTTCTGTGTAGATACCTTGCGCTCAGGCTCTGCGCGCATTCCGGCGGCCGAAGTCGCTGCGGCAGGTGTTGACACCGAAACAGGTCTACCCTGACGCAGGGCCTCCAACTGATCAATCACCGCAGATGCCGCACGTAATGGCTTCTGATCCCGGACCGCCTCGATCATGTGAACCAACCGATCCTGCGCGACCAGAAGCACATCGAACAATTCAGCGCAAGGGGCCACCAAATCGTCGACGACAGCTATCAGCAGCGACTCGAGCGCATGACTCAGGTCACCGATAGCTGTGATATTAGCCATACGCGCGCCACCCTTTAGGGTGTGCAGGTGCCGCTGCAGCTCGGCCATCAGCGCCTGATCTTCCGGCGACTCGATCCACTTATGCAGCGTTGCGTCACTTGCTTCCAGAAGCTCTTCGCCTTCTTCAAGGAAGACTTCGATCATCTCCTGGTCGGCTTCGTCGTAATTGAAATCGACCAGGTCTTCTTCGATATCAGCAGACGCAGATGCCTGAACAACCGTAGGTTTGTCGTTTACGGGCGTGATCGGCTGCTTATCGACCTCCACTGTCGCGACAACGGACTCCGATTGGGGTACCGAC
>JBFEJM010000156.1:0-6069 GCA_041553175.1 Gammaproteobacteria bacterium
AGCAGCAGGCGTCGCTCCTCCATGGCCTTGTGAATGCGCGATACCCAGCGCATCTCACCCTTGCGCTCCAACAGCTCGTGGTTGTCCGGTGCGTAGATATGAACGCGGTTGCGGCCGCCATCCTTGGCGGCGTAACAGGCAACGTCGGCGGCACTTTGAACTTCCGTCAGATTCCGGGTCTGGGCATTGATCGCGACAACCCCGATACTCACGCCAGTCTCAAAACAGTGATCCTCGCAGGCAAAACGGAACTCCCGCACCGCGCGGCGCAGATCTTCGGCAATGACATGTGCCTGCTCCAGTCCGCAGTTTCTGAGCAACACTCCGAACTCGTCTCCACCCAGCCGGGCCAGCACATCCTCGCCGCGAATACGCTGTTGCAGCACATCGGCCAGCTGTCTCAGCATTTCATCACCGGCGATATGACCGCAGGTGTCGTTCACTATCTTGAACTGATCCAGATCCAGGTAGCACAGCGCATATTCCTGATCTTCCTCCCGGGCGGATTCCAGTGCCTCGTTCAATCGCAGCTCGAACTCGCGGCGATTCTTGAGTCCTGTCAACGCATCATGGGTTGCCTGATAAGAGAGCTGTTTCGCCAATTTGCGCGCATGGCCGACATCGTGGAAAACCATTACCGCTCCGATCACGCGGCCGGAACGGTCACGGATCGGAGCGGCCGAATCGGCAATCGCGACGTTTTCTCCGTCTTCCCGAATAAGAACAGTATGATCGGCGAGTTCGAGGATCTCCCCGCACTTCAGGCAAAGGTCAACCGGGTTGGCAACCGGTTCACGTGAATTCTCGTTCACCAATCGCATGACTTCGCTTAATTTCTGGCCGCGGACCTCAGGCAAGGACCAACCGGTAAGCCGCTCCGCGACCGGATTCAGATAATCAATGCATCCTACTTCGTCAGTCGTGATGACCGCGTCGCCGATGGAGTGCAGCGTTACTTCGGCTCGTTCCTTTTCCTGGTACAACTCCGTTTCGGATTCGCGTACCCGGCTCAATGCATCGCGCAACTCGTCCTGCTGCACCAGCAGATAGTCGAGCGCCTTGTTGAAAAACTTGCCGAGAAATCCGAATTCGTCATGGCGACGTTCGTCAAAGCGCGCATCCACCGAACCACCGGCAAACTGCTTGGCTGTATCGACCATGCGCAGGAATGGTTGCGTCAGCACCTTCTGCAGAATCCATTGCAGCACGAACCCGAAAACCAGGAACAGAGCGCCCATGGTCATGACCAGTTCCTTGCGCTGCTCGTCGATCACCTCACGCAGGTCCGGATGATAAACCGTCACCCGGGATATATTGTGCGTATTGTGATCGATGCCATTGCTCAACGCCTGCTCATGGGCACTTTCTCCGTCTGATTGCACGTCACCGTATTGAACCGTGCGATCAGGGAGCTGCAGGACGACGCCCGTAAACCCGTACTCCGCCAGACGCGCCTCGATAAAGTCATCTGCCTGGTCGAGCGACAGCTGCGGATGGGCATTGAAGTGATCAACGAGTACCTGAGAGAAGTGATCCGCGTTGAGTGCAAAGCGACCTTTGAGCTGGCCCTCAAGTGCACGCAATTGTATGAGTGAGAAAATCAGACCGACCAGCATCATGCCCCAGAACACGATACCGGTGATCTTGATCGGCAGATGTGCCCGCAATGGTCTGGCGGGTTCTGGAACTGTACGCCGAAAGCTCATCGAAAACCTATCAGCTTCAGCGACATCAACACGGGACAAACGCCGCTTAATCCAGCTCCGAATATCGCGAACCCCATGAACCAGGGGAAGAACCACAATTGTTCATTGAACAGGTAGAAGGTCAGCGCGAGCATCGCGGCGACCACGAGACGCCAGGCCCGTTCGGCATCGAACGCAAATCGCGCTGACGGTTCGTCCGCTGTGATCTCGCGACTGTCGGCAAACTGCGCTTCGCCACTGGCGAGGAATCTGTTCACCAGGAGTGGAACACGGAAATTGGTGATGCCTTCAACGATCAGCAGAGCAAGCAGCAGCGGGATCGCTCGCTTCGCGTCGAAGTACAACAACGCCAACAACAGCGTTCCCACAATCAGCCGGAAAAATCGTTCGCTCATTTCGGCAACATCCCACCTGCGTCGAGCCATCCGGGCAGTCGACAGGAAAACGGTTCAAGTTATTGATTTTACAGGCAACCGCGCCACTGGGTAGTTAGCGGCAATGGAGGGGGATACTTGATCGGAATAGACGGTTTTCAGGTCCGACGCCAGAGGGTGCCCTGCGGCCCGTCCTCCAGCGCGATCCCCTTGTCTTTCAACAGGTCGCGGATGCGGTCCGACTCGGCCCACTGCTTGGCTTTGCGCGCAGCAGTACGGGCATCGATCAGGGCCTGGATGTCTGTGTCCGACAGGCCACCGGATCCGGCGTCTGCCCCTCCCTTGAGGTAGATATCGGGATCGCCCTGCAACAGCCCCAGCCGGTCACCCAATATTCGAAGCGAGGCGGCGAAATCGTCGACCGCTTCGCCTTGTTCGCGCGACCGGTTCAGTGCGCTCGCCAGATCGAACAGAACGGCCAACGCCTCGCGACTGTTGAAATCATCGTCCATCACTGCCTGAAATCGGCTGCTGAAGTCTTCCAGCAGCGCGCCCGCGGCAGGGTCTGTACCCCGTAACGCGGTATACAGGCGGGTGAGGCCGCCGCGCGCCTGATCCAGATTCTCCTCGGTGTAGTTGAGCGGGCTGCGATAGTGACTGCCGAGAATAAAGAAGCGGACCTCCTCCGGCTGATACCGCGCCAGCACCTCACGGACGGTGAAGAAATTGCCCAGGGATTTGGACATCTTTTCCTCGTCGACCTGAACGAAACCGTTGTGAATCCAATAATTGACGAATTTGTGCCCGGTCGCGCCTTCGGACTGAGCGATCTCGTTTTCATGGTGCGGAAATTTCAGATCCATACCGCCGCCGTGGATGTCGAAGTGATCACCCAGGCAACAGGTCGACATCGCGGAACACTCGATATGCCAGCCGGGCCGCCCTCTGCCCCAGGGCGAATCCCAGGCCGGCTCACCCGGCTTGGCGGCCTTCCACAGTACGAAATCGAGCGGATCGTCCTTCCCGGTGTCCACATCCACGCGTGCACCCGCCCGCAATGAATCGAGTTGTTCCCCGGACAACTGGCCGTAGCCGTCGAAACTGGAGACATCGTAGTACACGTCGCCGTTGGCGGCGGCATAGGCATGACCGCGCGCAATGAGTGTTTCCACCATGCGCAGGATATCGTCCATCGACGCCGTCGCCCGCGGTTCCTGGTCGGGCGGCAAGACACCCAGTGCCGCGCTGTCTTCGTGCATGGCCTGGATGAAGCGCTCCGTCAGAGCATGGAAATCCTCTTTGTTATCCTGCGCACGCTTGATGATTTTGTCATCGATGTCGGTGATGTTACGCACATAGGTCAGATCGTAACCCGAGGCACGCAGATGACGGGCGATGATATCGAACACCACCAGCACCCGTGCATGACCGATGTGGCAGTAATCGTAGACCGTCATGCCACAGACATACATCCGTACCTTGCCCGGCTCGATCGGCTGAAAGGGTTCTTTTGTTCGGCTGAGACTGTTATAGACATGCAACATAGGAACATCCACCTAAGCAGGGTTTTCACACAGAGCGCCGGCCGCAAGCAGCCGCGCCTGAATCCGCTCGCGGCCGAGCAACTGCCAGATACGCAGCAGCTCCGGTCCGTTGCGCCAGATGCCGCCGCGCTCGGGATCAGCCAGCTGTCCGCTCAACGCGGCGCGCAATGGCATGAACAGACTCTTACCTTTGGTTCCGGTCGCATTGGACAGGGCTTTGGTGAAGGTCTTGAAATCGTCGGCCTGCTGATCGAGTTCGCGGCAGGCCGCCTGAAAGAACGCCAGCCCCGCCCCACGCAGGATCTCACGGGCATCGGGATCGAAGGCATCGGCCTCGGCGTATAGATTACCGGCCCACAGATAACCATCCAGGGGCATCACAATATTGTCGCGCACGGTATGCACAAAGCGGCCGACCTCGCCAGCAGGGACAATATCCTCGATGTGCCGACCAGTCTGGTAACTTCGCGCCGTCATCCAGGCCCACAGATCATCGTCGCTGCAGCGCAGGACCGCCTCTTTCTGCCAGTGCAGCAACTGCCCCGGATCATGCCGCGCGGGTGCACGCCCGAGCCGGGTGACATCGAACTGTCCTGCCAGTTCCGACAGTTCCATGAAACCGTCAGCTTCAAAGGTATGCCCCAGCCGGGCCAGATGATTGAGCAGCGCCATCGGCAGATAGCCTTCTTCACGCAACGCCCGGATACTGGTGCTCCCGTGCCGTTTCGACAAAGGGCTGCCGTCATCGCCCACGATCAGCGAGATATGTCCGTACTGCGGCAAGGCCAGTCCCAGGGCTTCCAGTATGAGCAACTGTCGCGGTGTATTGGCAAGATGGTCTTCGCCGCGCAATACATGCGTAATGCCCATCAGGGCGTCATCGACAGCATTACAGAAGAAGAACGCCGCGGTACCGTCGGCACGCCGAATGACAAAGTCGCCGATGTCATCGCTGCGGAATGACTGTGCGCCCCGCACCAGGTCTTCGAATTCTATGGAACGGCCATCCGGCACCCGATAACGCAAGGTTGGCTTCAGCCCGCGCGCCAGTCTGGACTGACGTTCATCCGCGCTCAACCGCGCACAGGTTCCGGGATAACGGGGTGGACGCCCGGACGCCTGCTGCACCTTGCGCGCGACACTGAGTTCCTGCTGACTGCAGAAACAGGGATAGGCGTGATCCTGCGCCTCCAGCATCTGGAAATACCGACTGTAGATGTCCTCGCGCTCGGACTGCAGATACGGCGCGCCTTTCCCGCCGGCATCCGGACCCTCCTGCCATTCCAACCCCAGCCAGCGTAATTCGGCCTGCAGCGCACTGATGTACTCCGCCCGGCTGCGTTCGCGGTCGGTATCCTCGATACGCAGAACGAAATGACCGCCCAGATGCCGCGCAAGCAGGGCATTGAAAAGCGCGGTCCGAAGATTGCCAAGGTGGATCTCACCCGTCGGGCTGGGTGCGAAGCGGGTCTTGATGGTCGTCTGGGCAGGGGTCGGATACATGGCGCGGCAATGGTAACGGAAACCCCCGGCATGGACAAAACCCTTCGTTTGCGACACAACTTCCGCATGCGCGGCAAACCCTTTATCATGTCGCTTTTTCCACTGAAGGAAACTGCGTGCCATGCCTAGCTTGCATCAATTGATTCTGAGCCTGCTGTTTGCCTGTTTCCTCGCGGGCAGCGCCGCCGCAAATCCGACCGACACAGGAGCAACCAACGTGACCGTACAGATGCAAACCAACAAGGGCCTGATCGTCCTTGAGCTGGATGCCGAGAAGGCGCCCGAGACCGTGGCCAATTTCCTCGAATATGCCCGCGCCGGCTTCTATGACGGCACGATCTTTCACCGCGTCATCCCGAACTTCATGATTCAGGGCGGCGGTTTCGAGCCGGGCATGAAACAGAAGGAAACCCGCGGCCAGATCAAGAACGAGGCGGATAACGGCCTGAAGAACGACCTTGGCACCATCGCCATGGCCCGCACCCCGAACCCGCACTCAGCCACCGCGCAGTTCTTCATCAACACCAAGAACAACGGTTTTCTGAATTTCACCGCGCCGACACCCCAGGGTTGGGGTTATTGCGTATTCGGCAAGGTCGTCGAGGGCATGGATGTCGTGCAGGGCATCGAGAAGGTCGCCACCGGCAGTCGCGGTGGCCATGGCGACGTACCGATGGAAGACGTGGTCATCGAAAAAGTCACTGTCGTCGAATAAGCTGAACTGTGCGCCGGGACCCTGCCGGTCCCGGTTCAGCAGCCCATTCCCTCATGACTGTCTTTATTTCGGACCTGCATCTGGATCCGCGGCGGCCCGCCATTACCGCGTTGTTCCTGGATTTCCTGAGCGGACTGGCCGCCCCGGAATCCTTGTTCATTCTGGGTGACCTGTTCGAGGCCTGGATCGGTGATGACGAGGACGATCCGCATTATCGGCATGTCATC
>JBFEJM010000157.1:0-6010 GCA_041553175.1 Gammaproteobacteria bacterium
AACTCGAGTTGTCGCGCCAGGCGCGCGCGGAGGCACGCGCCGCCGCTGCGCCGTCGGCCGAGCCCTCCGCACCGGCCGCCACCCCGCCGGACCGTCAGGTGATTTTTCTGCCCTATCCGTACCGCCACCGGTATCCACCCTATTCCGACCGCCGCTTCCGTAACGACCTTCCGTCCGAGCCGGAGCAACACCGCCCCCGGCCCCCTGGCGCCCGAGTGTTCTCGGCACCCTGAGGCGCCAATGCATGTGCCCGCCCGCTCCCGCCGGATAGTGCTGCCCGCGGCACTGGCGCAGTTGTTCGCGCTGACGATGGCGGTAGCGCAAACGGACCTCGACAGCGGCGACGCGATGCCTGACGATGATCTGGACCGACTGCTCGCCGTCAACGAGGGTGAACTGCAATTTCTCAGCGAACATCCGGCGGGGTCATCCCCGCTGACAATCCACTCTGCCATACACATCCGTCCGCACAGCCTGCACGACGGCTGGGTCGGTCTCGATCAGTGCCAGTCGAAGCTGGACCCCATATCGGCGGCGGAGATTCAGTACAGCTATCGCGGCATGCGGGATTTGCGTATCACGGAAATGAGCGGGATCGACAGCGCCTGGGTGGACGAATCCGGAGTACAGTTGCGCGGGGTGAAAGAGTCGGCCCGTGTGTGTATCGCCGCCGAAGTCCAGATTCTGCGCGCTGGCGATGAACGTTATGAACTCGGAATGGGTCCCTTTCACCGCCGTTTTCTGGACGGCTACTTTCCGCTGCAACTGCAACTCGCCCTGCACTATCCCGCCGACCTTCTGGCCTGGGCCGGCATGGAACCACCGCCACAACCGGGCCTGACACTGCGGTATGAACCCGGTTCGGTTGAGATTGAAACCCGTTTCACCGGCAGACTCCAGCTCCAATTCAGCTTCGATCCTGTTCGACCCTGAACGGGTATGAACAGCGATACCGGCCTGTGCCGACAACTCGGACCACCATGGTATAGTCGATTCCCAGTTCACATGAGGCAACCTTAATGCTCCGCTCAATCAATTCGTGCCGCTGGGGTGGTCTGTTGCTGGCCATCTGCGTTGCACATTCGATTACGGCCGCGGAGCTTTCGCTGCCGCCGCCGCAGCAACTGTCTGCCCATGTCTGGGCCTGGATCGGGCCTTACGATGCCCCTAGCAAGGCCAATGGCGGTTATCGCATGAACCTTGCGTTCGTCGTAGGCGAGGAGCGCATTGCGGTGTTCGATTCGGGCTACGGTCCGGCCATGGCCAAGGCCATGCTGGCACACATCCGTGCCATCTCCGATCGTCCGGTCGCCTATGTGATCAACACCAACTCACAGCCGCACCGGATCATGGGTAATCCGACCTTCAAGGCGCAGGGGGCAACCATCATCGCCGCCGCCGACGCGGTCGAGCGCATGGTGCAGGAAGGCGCGGACTTCGCCGCGACTATCGAGCGTGTCCTCGAACTGCCGGTAGGCAGTGTGCCGGCCCCGGGCAAACCGGATCGCACGATTCAGGAGCTCACCCCCCTCGATCTCGGCGGCCTCGAGATTCAGGTGCAACCGGTCGGGCGTGCCCATACCGACGGGAGCCTGGTGGTCCACGTACCCAGCGACAAGATCGTCTATGCCGGTGACGTGCTCTACGGCGGCCGCCTGTTGGCGCTGCTGCCGGTCAGTGGATTGGAGACCTGGATGAAGGCCTTTGATGCATTGCGCGCATTCGATGATGCAACCATGATCCCCGGGCACGGACAGCCGGCACCCCTGGCTGCATTCGAACACCCGACCTATCGCTATCTCGCCGCGCTGAAGACACACATGGATGCCGCGGCAGATGCGGGTGATTTCATGCAGGACGCCATCAACAGCCTGGATGACAGCGCCTGGAGCGAGTTGGTCAATTACGAAGATCTCGCCGGACGTAACGCCCATGAGGCGTACCGCAAACAGGAAGCGGCGGCGTTCGGGATGTAGTCGCCTCAATCTGCTGGGTTGAGGCGCGGATGGGTTTCCTCGCCCCACCACCAGACCAACGCGCCGGACAGGAACATCGCCCCCGCCACCAGCCAGAAGCCGGCTTCCATGATGCCACTGACATCGGCGGCCAGACCCAGCAACAGCGCGCCGACGCCGTAACCGAGATCGCGCCAGAAGCGGTAGATGCCGATCGCCGAACCGCGCCAGTCGGGATGAGCGATGTCGCTGACCGCGGCGCTCAGATTGGGATACAGCAGCGCCATACCCAACCCGGTGACGGCCGCCGCCAGGCTCCACCAGATCACGCCCGCTCCCAGAAGGATCATCGCGACACCGGCGCCGCATAACCACATGCCGCTTATGATCGGCCAGTGACGGCCGATGCGGTCCGACAGTCGTCCGGTCAGTAACTGCGAGCCACCCCAGACGAAGCCATAGATGCCGACAATCCAGCCGATCCCGGCCAGACTCACACCCTGCTGATAGAAGTACACGGGCAGAAACACCCACACCAGGGCATCGACAAATTTTTCCACCAGGCCGGCCTGACAAAACGCGGCGAAGCGTCGGTCACGCCAACTCATAAGCGCGAATACCTGACCGGTCGTCGGTTGCTCGGTAAATCCTTGCGGATAGCGTGCCGGCAGAACGGATGTACCGGCTTTGTGCGCGGCGGACTCGGCATGCGCCCAGGGTAAGGTATCGCGCACCCAGACGAAGGTTGCCAGCAACGCCAGAGCGACGGTGACAAGACCGAACACCAGAATTCCCTCGCGTGCACCCATCAGTGGCGCGAGATATCCCGTGACGATTCCCGCAACTGCGACACCGAAGTAGCCGGCGAACTCGTTGAGCCCTATGGTCAACCCGCGCTGACCGGCGTGGGTCAGATCGAGCTTTGCCGTTTGGGTCATGGACCAGGTCAGTCCCTGATTGACCCCGAGCAACACAGTGGCGGCGACGATCCAATTCCAGTTCGGCGCGGCATACACAAGCACAGGCACCGGAAGTGCAACGATCCAGCCCCACAGCAGCACAGTCTTTCGACCAACCCGTTCCGACCAGCGCCCGGCAACGAAATTGAGCGCTCCCTTCACGAAGCCGAACGCGATCACGAACGCGACCAGCAACCCGAATGACCCGCGCGGCACACCGTATTCGCTTTCGGCCAGTGCCGGCACGACCGTGCGCATCGAACCCAGCATCAGACCGACCAGAAACACCTGGGCAAGCTGATGCAGGAACTGGTTCAGATTGGCGTGTATGCCGAAACGCAGATCATCCGCGAGCATCACAGGGAATGTCTCACGCCGCCGTGTTAGCGGCGATAATGCGCTCCATCTCCGCCGGACGCGGCGGTATATCCCGTGTCAGGTAGTCGATGAATGCAGTGCGATCGTCGAACTGGAGTCCGGGGTTGAAGCGGCGTTCAAAACCCAGGGTCGAACTCGGCTTGCCCGACAAGCCGGCACCGCACACACTGCCCGCCTGATGACCTGGGTAGATCTCCAGCGTATTCGGCAACAGCAGCAGTTTGTCCTGCAGCGAATCGAACAGCTGCCCTGCCATCTCGCGCTCACGACCCGCCAAGTCGGGACGCCCCACGGCGCCCACCAGCAGAGTGTCGCCGGTCAGCACAAACCAGGGATCAGGCCCACGTCGCCGGTCAGACACCAGCAGGCACATGCTTTCATCCGTGTGTCCCGGCGTGTGCAGCATCCGCACCACGACATTTCCGATCGTTATCTCTTGATCATCTTTCAGGGCGAAATAGGGATAGCAGGTCCGTGCCCGCTCATGCAGGCAATAGCGGGCGCCGGCGAGGTCGGCGAGCACCCGTCCACCTGAAATGTGATCCGCATGCACATGGGTATCGATAACATGGGTGATACGCACCTTGCGGTTGCTGGCCTCGCGCAGGAACTGCAATTCATCCCCGGCGACGACATCCACCGCCACTGCCAGTCCTTCACTGCCACAGCCGAATAAATAGGCAAGCGAGGATACTTTAGATTCTATTTGCTTAAAGAACATATTATTATCATCTATTATTCATGTTAGTTGTAATTATAATTGACCCGCACCCCCGGGTCCGCCAAGATGGCCGTTGAGATCAGATCAACATATGCGTATGCACTCATATGAGTATTAACTCATACAAAGAATTGCCTGTCAACGACCTGGCCCAGATCTTCAAAGTACTGGCGGAACCGAATCGCCTGCGCATTCTGTCGAGCATGGGACTGGAATGCCGTCCGGTTTCGGCGCTGGTTGCGGCGACGGGTCTGACCCAGAGCAATGTGTCGTTTCACTTGCGCGCGCTGCGCGAGGCTGGATTGGTCAAGGGCGAGAAACACGGTGCCTTTGTTTACTACTGCCTGTACGACACCGGTCTGCTGACACTGCTGGAGGATCTGAACGAATTGCGCAGTCGATTGCCGCCGCTCGACGACGCGCACACCGGTTGAGGTCCAGAAAGGTTTCGATGCTTGAAGGGTATTCAGGCTGAAGCACGCGAGTACAGCCAAGCCAACGGCCCGCGGTCGCGCGACTCAGCCGGGACAGCTGATCCCCAATCCACCCAGACCGCAATATCCCCCGGGATTCTTGGCCAGATACTGCTGATGGTAATCTTCCGCGTAATAAAACTCGGCGGCGGGAATGATCTCGGTGGTAATGGTACCGCGACCGGCATCCATCAGCGCTTTCTGATAGGCCGCCTTGGAACTCTGCGCGGCTGTCTGCTGCGCATCGGAGTACGTGTAGATACCTGAGCGGTATTGGGTGCCGACATCATTGCCCTGCCGCATCCCCTGGGTCGGGTCATGCGCCTCCCAGAAAATCCGCAGCAGTTCCGCATAGGAAACCACGGCCGGGTCGAACACCACGCGGACGACTTCGTTGTGTCCCGTCAAACCGGAACAGACTTCCTTATAGGTCGGATTCGGTGTAAACCCCGCGGCGTAACCCACTGCTGTGGAAAACACACCGGGCGTCTGCCAGAACTTCCGCTCGGCACCCCAGAAACACCCCAGACCGAACAGCGCCAGTTCATGACCGGCGGGAAAAGGCGGCGTAAGCGTATTGCCATTGACGAAATGCCTGTCCGGGACCGGCATCGATTCAGCGCGGCCGGGCAGCGCCTCCTTTGGGCTTGGCATACGTACCGGTCGGTGCATCCAGTTCATTAATGTTCAACCTCAGTGTCAAAGGGAAGATTCGCACTTACCTGACGGTCATAGATGAGCGACGCCGACTCACGCCGCACCTCCGGCCGCAGTTGATGCATAATGGACTGCTCGAGATCGATAAGGTGCACCACTTCGATCCCCTGTAACGTCAGATAATCGGCGATCAGGGAGCGATGACATTGGATCGGATCGCGCTCGGCACACAACATGGCTGTCGCAGCGCGTTGCGCCAATCCCAGCAACTGACCGGCGGCCCTGCCGAAATCCGGCCCGTCCATGTAATCGGCAAAGCCGCGCAGACCGAGCGGCAACGCGATATGTCTGGAATCCGCCTGCGCCTCACGGCGACCGCCCAGCTGGCGGCCCGCCCAGTGATACTGAATTTCCACCGCCGTTAGGGCATCGCGCAGACTGCCTTCGTTGAATTGGGGGAAACGCGACGAGCTGGGCTGTTGCCGAATATCCACCAGCGTCGTCACGCCGTTGTCCCGAAGCAATTCGACCAGCTCGAACAACGTTCGATTGCTATGCCCGACAGTGTAAACGGTAGTCATAATAGTCGGATTCCTGCCAACGGGTTCAAGCGGCACTATACCAGCCCGCCACGATCAGCTCGCGTGACCGCAGGCCCGTGATGCCGGGATCTGCGGCGCCGGCGCGCACCTCGCCCTCACCCGACAGCCCCCCCCGCGGGATAGGACCCTGGCCCCGGGCGGCGGCTGTCGGAATCTGCCTGTGGATAACTTTACAATTCCCTGATCCTCAGGTGGTTAGCCTATGCTCAATCTTTAAAACACCCGCGCCCCGCTCGATAGACATAGATTTTAAATAATTATTTAA
>JBFEJM010000158.1:0-5980 GCA_041553175.1 Gammaproteobacteria bacterium
CCGCGCCCAATTCGAAACCGACATCCGCCGCTTCAGGGAACTCAAAACAGCTCAGGAAGAAGGCCCCAAACAATAATGCTCTGGACCGCCCTGACCGGGGCGGCAGTTCAGAGCGTAATCACGCCCGGATCAGGGTACCCACACCCTCATCGGTGAACAGTTCGACCAATACGGCGTGCTCTACCCGGCCATCGATAATGTGCGCGGCCCGCACACCACCTTTTACCGCATCCAGCGCACAACCTATCTTGGGCAGCATGCCACCGTGAATGGTGCCGTCAGCGATCAGTTCGTCGACCTGGCGCGCATTCAGCCCTGACAGCAGAGTGCCATTCTTGTCCAGCAGGCCGGCTGTATTGGTCAACAGAATCAGTTTCTCCGCCTTCAGTACCTCCGCGACCTTGCCGGCCACCAGATCGGCGTTGATGTTGTATGACATACCGTCGCTACCGACGCCTATAGGTGCTATCACCGGAATGAAATCTCCGCTGACCAGCATATTCACAACCGAAGGCTCGACACTCGCCACTTCACCGACATGGCCGAGATCGATAATCTCCGACGCCTGCAGCTGCGGCGCTTCCCGCTCCAGATTCAATTTGCGCGCATGGATCAGATCCCCGTCCTTGCCGGTCAGACCCACAGCGCGGCCGCCGTGGCGATTGATCAGATTGACGATCTCTTTATTGACCAGCCCGCCAAGGACCATTTCCACCACGTCCATGGTTTCGGCGTCGGTAACCCGCATGCCGGCGACGAAGGTCGACTGCTTGCCGATCTTTTCCAGCACCTTGCCGATCTGTGGCCCGCCGCCATGCACTACGACCGGGTTGATCCCCACGAGTTTCATCAAAACGATATCGCGCGCAAATCCCTGCTTGAGCTGCTCGTCGACCATGGCGTTACCGCCGTACTTGATCACGACCGTCTTGCCTTGAAAGCGCTGGATATAGGGCATCGCCTCGCTCAGAACGCGGGCGACGTTGCGGGCATTATCAGCTGTGAGTGCCATGGAAACGAATCCTGTTCGGACATATGTCCGGGATATGAATTACGGGAGAGTGTGCCGCAAATGGCAGCGGGGGCAAAGCCCCGCTGCACTATCGGCGACGTACGACGTCAGAACGGCAGCGCAAGATCAGGCTTGGTCGCCAGCATCGCCTGTCGGAACTGATCCTGAATGCGCTTGAGACCCTCTTCATCGTCGGCCTCGAAACGGATAACCAGACAGGGCGTCGTGTTGGATGCCCGCACCAAACCCCAACCATCATCGAAATCGGCGCGCACGCCGTCAATGGTAGACAACTCGGCGCCGGGGAACGTGGCGTTTGCCAGGAACAGGCCCATGAAACTCTGCGGCTCACCCTCCTGCATGTGCAGGTTGAGTTCGGGCGTCGTTACACCGTAGGGCAGTGACGCGAACACCTTGCTGGGTGAGCGGTGATCGTTGGACAGTATCTCCAGCAGGCGCGCCGCTGAATAGAGGGCGTCGTCAAATCCATACCAGCGCTCCTTGAAGAAAATATGACCACTCATCTCACCCGCCAGAAGCGCACCGGTTTCCTTCATGCGTGCTTTGATCAGCGAATGTCCCGTCATCCACATTTCCGGGTTACCGCCGAAATCGCGGATGATCTTGGCCAGGTGACGTGAGCTCTTCACGTCGTAGATGATCTCCGCACCGGGATTGCGTCCAAGCACATCCATCGAGATCAGCATCAACAGCCGATCGGGCCAGATGATTTCACCATTCGAATCCACCACACCGAGGCGATCGCCATCACCGTCAAAGGCCAGTCCGAGATCGGCACCCTTCTCACGCACTGTCCTCGCGAGATCTTCCAGGTTCTCAGGTCTGCTCGGGTCAGGATGATGATTGGGGAAATTGCCGTCCACCTTGCAGTATAACGGCGTCACCTGACAACCAAGTTGATCCAGCAGTTCAGGCGCAATATTACCCGCGACACCGTTGCCGCAATCCACCACCACCTTCATGGGGCGTGCGATCTGCACGTCAGACCGCACTCGATCGCTGTATGCCTTGGTGATGTCGACCTGCTCGTATCCGCCATTGCCGCTGTCGAGTTCGTTACTCTCGATACGCTCACGCAGACGCTGAATAGATTCACCACTCAGCGTTTCACCCGCCAACACAATCTTCATACCGTTGTAGTCGGACGGATTATGGCTGCCGGTCAGCATCACTCCCGAACGCGTATCCAAGGTGCTTGCCGCGAAGTAGACCAGCGGCGTGGGAACCTCTCCCACGTCCTTCACATTGACACCGCTGGCACGCAGCCCACGCACAAGCGCCGCCTGCAGATCAGGGCCGGAAAGCCGTCCGTCACGACCGACGATAACGGTGTTCTCGCCGCGCGCGCGCGCCTCCGAGCCAATGGCGCGACCAATCGATTGAACGACATCTTTGGTCAGGCTCTTGCCCACAACACCACGAATATCGTAGGCACGGAAGATATTGGCATCGAGATCCTGTCTGCTCGGCGCCGTGGCGGCGTCGTTGATATCCACACCGACGTTTGCGTAGACGTCGACCGGCACCGCGGCCGGGGCTGAAGTCGACTGTGCCGCTGCCACCTTGGTCTGGGTTGCGGCCTTGGGCTCTGTCCGTGCCTTGCCGGGAGAGGTAACGCTCTCCTCAAACAGCAGTCGCACGCCTTCGATGACGTTTGCGCATTCCTTGAGCTGCATATCGTACTTGGCCTGCAACCGGCCGTTGCGCGCATCACGCACCGCCCCCAGCAACAAGGTCTGATCCTGCGTAAGCGCTCGTCCGAACGACCGCAATATCAACAGCATCAGCAATCCGAAAATCACTACGCCGCTACCGGCAACAACCCACAGCCCGAAGTCCGAGTCGGTAAAGCCACCGGCTTCGCTCCAATAGGCGACTTTCCAGCGACTCCCGGGAATGCTGACTTCAACAGTCGCCTTGCCTGCTTTCAATGCATTGTTGCCGCGCGTCGCCAGGACCACGGGCTCGCCCGCTTCGACAACCTGCCATACCTCACCGTAGCCGCGCGACAGCTTCGAACCGTCCAGCGCCTGCTGCAGATTCGGTAATGGGAAACTCACCATCAGGTGACCGACGATTCGACGTCCACTGGCGCTGAGTATGCGACGTACTATATTGATGTGCTGCTGGGGGGTGCCGAACAAGTGAACTTCCGCCGGCGGCGGCGTCTCCGTTGTTTCCGCCTGACGCAGCATGTCCAGTGCGGCGTAACTCAATGGCGGTGACGCCGTCAGATCGGTTTCAGTCAGCCCGGGCGGCAGTAAACGGACGCGTACGGAATTCGGGAAAAGATAGCCCAGCGCTGTCTCGCGCTCACTGATACGCGCTTTATCGCCGGCACTCACCAACTCGACGAGTGCTTCGTCGCGCACCAGCAGATCCATTTTGGCCGCATCCTGGGCAAGATCAGTGGAAATACGATCCGCCAGGTTTTCAGCCGTCAGCGCAATTTCGTGGCGCCGACTGTCGGCGCTCTGAGTGGCGGCCCCCTGCTGAAAGAACAATGCGATTATCGTGATGAGCACTGCTGCCAGCAGGAATATGAGAAAACCGAGGTGCGCTAAACTGATCCGCCCTCCAGCACGGGTACCCGACGCCTGTTTTCCCTGTGCAGGTACTGATGCATCCTTCGATTTCAACTTTGGTAGTTTGAATCCCATGCGAAGTCCGTTTTTTCCGAGTTAATGTTTCTAGGCACGCCCCGTGTGACCGAAGCCGCCGCCACCGCGTTCGCTGGCGGTGAACTCCGCAACGATCTCGAACTGCGCACGCACCACCGGCACGATGACCAACTGCGCGATCCGTTCACCGGGTTCGATGGTAAAAGACTCCTTACCCCGATTCCAGCAGGAAACAAACAGTTGTCCCTGGTAATCCGAGTCGATCAGTCCGACCAGGTTACCCAGCACAATACCGTGCTTATGACCCAGACCTGACCGCGGCAGAATGATCGCGGCCAGTTCCGGTTCCTCTATGTGGATAGCCATTCCCGTCGGAATCAGTTCGGTATTGCCAGGGGCCAACACCAATGCTTTGTCCACACAGGCCCGCAAGTCCATACCGGCGGAACCGGCGGTTGCATAATCCGGCAGCGGAAACTCGCTGCCGATACGCGGGTCGAGGATTTTAAGCTGAATCTTCTGCATGCCGGTCCGAATCTCCTGTTTTGTTTTGTTCTAGTTTGACCGAATAGCGTCGGGCGATCTGGGTGATCAGCGCACGGGCCAGCTGCGGTTTGGGCAAGCGCGGCAGATCGAACTCGCCGCCCTCCCAATAGAGAGTGAGTGCATTGTCATCGACGTCGAAACCCTGCCCCGGCACATTAACGAGATTCGCCGCGACCATATCCAGCGACTTGGCCATACGCTTGGTCCGCGCATGCTCAGCCAGTTTTTCTGTTTCCGCCGCAAAACCCACTGTAAAGGGTGCTGGTCGAGCGCGGGCGACATCCGCGAGAATGTCAGCGGTTCGTTCCAGGCCCAGCTTTAACGCGGCATCCTTCTTCTTCAACTTATGCGCTGCGACCGTCTGTGGTCGATAATCCGCGACCGCCGCGGCGGCGATGAAGATATCGCAGTCAGCGGCCCGGGCCAGCACAGCCGCATGCATTTCCGCCGCCGTCTCGACGTCGATCCGCTCCACTCGATCCGGTGTCGTGAGAGCAACCGGCCCGCTGACCAGTATCACCTGCGCGCCCGCCTCAACCGCCGCCGCCGCAATTGCATAGCCCATCTTGCCGGAGCTGCGGTTGCTGATGAAGCGTACCGGGTCGATCGCCTCGCGGGTGGGACCGGCGGTGACCAGCACGCGCAGCCCGCCCAACGCGCCGGTTGCGAAGGTTCCGGCGACGGCAGCGACCAGCTCGACGGGCTCCAGCATGCGACCCGGCCCGACCTCGCCGCAGGCCTGACCACCGGTCGCCGGCCCGCAAATCTGCACGCCGCGCGCAGCCAACTGCGCCAGATTGGTCTGCGTGGCGGGATGCTCCCACATGACCTGATTCATGGCCGGCGCGACCAGCAGCGGTGCGCGAGTCGCCAGACACAGCGTGCTCAACAGATCATCGGCCAGCCCCTGAGCCAGTCGTGCGAGCGTGTTGGCGCTGGCGGGCGCGATCAGAACACAATCCGCCCAACGCGCCAGCTCAATATGGCCCATGGCTGCTTCTGCTTCAGAATCAAAAAGATGAGTGCGTACCGGCTGCCCGGACAAAGCCTGCATTGTCAACGCGGTAATGAACTGGGTGGCACCGGCAGTCATAACGACCCGCACCTCAGCGCCGGCATCGCGCAAACGGCGCACCAGTTCGGCGCTCTTGTAGGCAGCAATTCCACCGGTCACGCCGAGGACAATGCGCTTATTGGAAAGATCAAGCATGCTCAGGAGTTTATCAGATATTTACTGGCCGACATCATGCCTTGCACGCCACCCTCCCGTACAGAGACGAGTCGACCTTGAGAGGGTGTGCGCGAAGGCCGGTCCGGCGTTGTCGGTCCGGTGCTGGCGAAACCTGCCCTGGATAGGTCATCATGCGAGTGTCTAACGACAACAGGGAGGTTGTCATTATGTCCATCCGCCACTGGCCGGCCACGGAGCGGCCACGTGAAAAGCTGCTGAACCGCGGCGCCGAACACTTGTCGGACGCCGAACTCCTCGCCATATTCCTGCGCACCGGCACCGCTGGCTGCAATGCCGTTGAACTGGGCCGCCAATTGCTGGACGAGCATGGGGGACTGCGCGGCTGTCTGGACTCGCCGCCCAAGCGTCTTCGGGCCAGTCGCGGTCTGGGACCCGCCACAACCGCACTGCTGCTGGCCGCGCTCGAGCTCGGGCGGCGCTATCTGCTCGCCGACCTGCAGCGGAGCGACGCCCTGACCAACCCCGAATCCACCCGGCGGTTTCTGCAGGCCCGACTGCGCGGTTACCCGCACGAGGTGTTCGCCTGCC
>JBFEJM010000159.1:0-5973 GCA_041553175.1 Gammaproteobacteria bacterium
CACTCTCTGCTGTCCTTACTCTTGGAATGGAGGAAAGGTCGACACCGAAGTGACGCGGTCAGCCGACACGACGCAAACGATCAGCGGCGCAGGCCGAGACGACCGATGAGGTCCTGATAGCGCTTGCCATCCTTGCGCTTCAGATAGTCGAGCAGCTGGCGGCGCTGATTGACCATACGCAGCAGACCCTGACGGGAATGATGGTCCTGCTTGTGGGTGGAAAAGTGGTCGGTCAGATGCGAAATGCGTGCGGAGAGCAGCGCAACCTGAACTTCAGGGGAACCGGTATCACCCGGTGCAAGCTGATAGTCCTTAACAATCTGGCCTTTCGTTTCGGCGGACAAAGATGACATAACTTGAAGTACTCCCAAAAATCGCATTTCGCGCGGCGTGTCGTCAGAAGCCGCATATTGTAGCCGTGGCGGGAAAGCGGAACAAGATCGGTAAGTAACACCGGAAATGGGCCGCACCCGCGCACGGTTCTGTGTCCGGACTAAATCCGGGGTTTAGCTGGCAACCATGAGCCGTTTCGGGGCCACCCGGCCGTCGTCCAGGATCTCGCCCATGCCCAGAAACTGCTGATCCGCGGCATAGAGGCGGACCCAGCCGCTGGTCGGGGCATGCGGGACCAGCACCGGCTGGCCCTGGCGCAGGTAAAAGGTGGCGTCCGGCGACAGCCGCACATCCGGCCACTGGGCCAGGGCGGACTCGATCGGCAGCAGCTGGCCATCCAGCGCGGCAAAGCCCTCTTCCGCGAGCCGGTGCAGCGCCTCCAGATCGACCATGGATTCGGCGTCGTAGGGGCCCACACCCAGCCGCCGTAGTTCCGTCACATGGGCACCGCAGCCCAGGGCTTCGCCGATATCCTCAGCCAGAGTGCGCACATAGGTGCCTTTGGTACAACGCACGTCAAGATCGAGATAGGGCAATTCCGCCCCCAGCAGGTGCAGCTCATGGATGACCACCTGACGCGGCGCCCGCTCCACTTCGACGCCCTGCCGGGCCAGCTTGTACAACCGCTGGCCCTGGTGTTTGACCGCCGAGTACATGGGGGGAATCTGCTCGATCTGGCCGCGGAACCCCACCAGCACGGCCTCGACCGCCGCGACATCGATCCCGTCCAACGGACGGCTCTCGATCACCTCACCCTCGGTATCGCCGGTCGAGGTCTTTTCGCCCAGCTTGCAGCGCACCCGGTAATGCTTGTCCGCGTCGAGCAGGAAACCCGAGGCCTTGGTCGCCTCGCCCAGACAGATGGGCTGGAGCCCGCTGGCCAGCGGGTCCAGACTGCCGGTATGACCGGCCTTATTGGCCTGAAACAGCCGTTTGACGATCTGCAGCACGGCATTGGAGGTCAGCCCGGAGGGCTTGTCCAGCAACAGAATACCGTTGACGTTTCTACCTTTGGAACGACGTCGTGACATATGAACTGATCAACTCTTGCATCAGGGCGCTCATGGAGCGCGGAATAAAAATTTGACCGCGAAGGTGCGCAAAGAAACTCAAAAAATGAATGTTAAAGCAGCAACATCGACCTAACTTGGAAAAAAGGGGTTACACACCAGAGCACGCAGAGATCGCAGAGCTTGCGAAGGAAAAGTGATTAGAAATAATTTCTCAGCATTTGTTGCGTTCTCTGCTGTGAATATTTCTAACGGTTTCCTTTGCGCGCCTTCGCGTCCTTTGCGGTAAAAGCTTCTTTACTCAGTCGTCCTCGTGCTTGTCCGACGCAACCGCCTTGTCGATCAAGGCACTCAGTTGACTGCCGCGTTCGATGGACTCGTCATAGATAAAGCGCAATTGAGGCACGGTACGGATGATCATGCTCTGACCCAGCTCATGGCGCAGGAACCCGGCCGCCTTGCTCAGCACCATCAGCGAATTGCTGCGCGCCTCCGCGTCGCCGAGCACGGTGATAAATACCTTGGCGTGAGACAGATCCCGGCTCACTTCCACAGCCGACACCGTCACCATGCCGAGGCGTGGATCCTTGATCTGATCGCGGATCAGACGCGCCAGTTCGCGCTGCATCTGTTCGCCTATCCGGCGGGTACGGGGGAAATCACGGGGCATGTCTTAGGCCTCGGCAACAGCCTGTGCGAACGCTGACCGCTGCCCGCAGATCATGCTGCGGACAGCGCACGCGTAGGACTGCGCGATCAGATCGAGCGCGCCACTTCGGTTCGTTCAAAGACCTCTATCTGGTCACCCGGCTGCACGTCGTTGTAGTTCTTGACGCCGATACCGCACTCGGTGCCGGCACGGACTTCGCTGACGTCATCCTTGTGGCGCCGTAACGATTCCAGCTCACCCTCGAACACAACGACGTTGTCGCGCAGCACGCGGATGGGTGCGCTGCGTCGCACCACACCATCGACCACCATCGAACCCGCAATGGCACCGAACTTGGAAGAACGGAACACATCGCGCACCTCGGCCATACCGATAATCTCTTCCTTGATCTCCGGCGACAGCATGCCGTTGATGGCTTTCTTTATCTCATCGATGACGTTGTAGATCACGCTGTAGTAATGCAGATCCACGCCCTGCTCTTCGACCAGTCGGCGGGCGGTTGCATCCGCACGCACATTGAAGCCGATCATGATGGCCTTGGAGGCCACGGCGAGATTGACGTCGGACTCATTGATGCCACCGACACCGCCGGCCACAACGCGTACACGCACTTCGTCACTCGACAGTTTCGACAGCGAATCGCGCAGCGCTTCCAGACTGCCCTGCACATCGGCCTTGATGACCAGATTCAGATCGGCGGTACCGCCCTCGCCCATCTGCGAGAACACATCTTCCAGCTTGGCCTGCTGCTGGCGGGCGAGTTTCACATCGCGGAACTTGCCCTGGCGGAACAACGCGACTTCGCGCGCCTTGCGCTCGTCTGCGACCACCACGACATCGTCTCCGGCATTGGGGGTGCCGGACAGGCCCAACACCACCACCGGCATGACCGGACCGGCCTGCTGAATCTGATTGCCGGTTTCGTCAAACATGGCGCGCACGCGGCCCCACTCCTGACCGCTCAGGATAACGTCGCCGCGCTTGAGCACGCCGTTGCGCACCAGCACGGTGGCGACCGGGCCGCGACCGCGGTCGAGACTGGATTCGATAATGACACCGTTGGCCGGACAATCCTCGACCGCGGTCAACTCCATCACCTCGGCCTGCAACAGGATCGACTCGAGCAGATTGTCCACGCCGTCGCCGGTCTTGGCGGAGACGTTCACGAACTGGGTATCGCCGCCCCAGTCATCGGGAATGACTTCGTGTTTGACCAGTTCATTCTTGACCCGATCCGGATCGGCTTCGGGCTTGTCGATTTTGTTGATCGCCACCACGATCGGCACACCGGCCGCCTTGGCGTGTTGAATCGCCTCTTCGGTCTGCGGCATCACACCATCATCAGCGGCCACCACCAGAATCACGATGTCGGTGACCTGGGCACCACGGGCACGCATGGCGGTGAAGGCCGCATGGCCGGGCGTATCCAGGAAGGTGATGGTGCCGCGCGGCGTATCGACGTGATAGGCACCGACGTGCTGGGTAATACCACCGGCTTCGCCCGCGGCCACTTTGGCGCGACGGATATAGTCCAGCAGCGAGGTCTTGCCGTGATCGACATGGCCCATGATGGTCACAACCGGCGGACGCGTCACCTGTTCGCCCTCGGTCTCCGTCAGCGCGACCTGTTCTTCCAGCTCGTTCTCTTTGAGCAGTTTGACCTTGTGGCCGAGATCCTCGACCACGATCGAGGCGGTTTCCTGATCGAGCATCTGATTGATGGTGACCATGGTGCCCATCTTCATCAGCGTCTTGATCAGTTCGGTCGCCTTGATCGACATCTTACCGGCCAGCTCACCGACCGAGATGGTTTCGGGAATAGCGACTTCACGCACCACCGGTGCCGTCGGCCGCTCGAAACCGTGCTTGTCGCCACTGCCGAACGCGGCACCGGCCGCGCCGCGCGGACGCTTTTTCTTCTTGCGTCGACCGGCCATGTCGGCCGACACATGCAGCTCTTTGCGCCCGTAACGGCTGTGCCGGTCATCCTCGGCGGCAGGTGCGCGCTTGGATTTGCGGCCACCGGCCTTTTCCTTCTCGGCGGTTTCCTTGGCGCGCGCCTCCTCTTCGGCCTTGAGGCGGGCAGCCTCTTCCGCCAGGTGACGCTCGAGCTGTTCCTTGCGACTGAGTTCCTCGTCGGATTTGGCCCGGGCGGCTTCGTCCCGTGCGCGCTGTTCCTCTTCTTCCTGGGAACGGCGACTCGCTTCTTCCGCCTGACGCTTGGCCTCCTCGGCCTCGCGCGCCTTTGCCTCTTCGGCCTCGCGCCGGGCGAGTTCAGCGGCCTCTTCTTCCAGGCGCTTCTGCTCTTCGGCGACTACCGCGCTGCGTTTGACGTAAGTACGCTTCTTCCGCACCTCGACCGCCACGGTTTTCGTACCCGCGGTGCGGCCCTGACCGGTCGCGACCTTGATCTCGCTGTGCGTCTTGCGTCGCAGCGTGATCTTCTTCGGTTCAGTCGCCGCCAGCGGCGCATCCGCCGCCTTGCCGTGACTGGTCCGCAGGAAGGTCAGCAATTCCATTTTTTCTTCGTCGTTGATGGTTTCATCAGCGCTGGATTTCTTCAGCCCGGCATCACCCAGCTGCGTCAACAGGCGATCGACCGGGATACCGACGACTTCCGCGAATTGCTTAACCGTAACTTCCGACATTGTGTCTCAACTCCTGGAGGAATCAGCCCTGCTGTTCTTCCGCGAACCATGGGGCACGCGCGGCCATAATCAGGGCTGCGGCACGCTCCTCATCCATCTCTTCGATGTCCATCAACTCGTCGACTGCAAGTTCCGCGAGATCTTCCTGGGTGATGACACCGCGACCGGCCAGGGTGAAGGCCAGGGTGCGGTCCATGCCGTCCAGGTTGAGCAGATCTTCAGCCGGTTCATTGTCACCGACCGCTTCCTCGCTCACGATGGCGCGGGTCAACAGCACATCACGCGCACGCCCACGCAGTTCCTCGACGATGTCTTCATCGAACTCTTCCACCTGCAGCAGTTCGGCCGCAGGGACATAGGCGATTTCCTCGATACTGGAGAATCCTTCCTGCACCAGAATCACCGCCACTTCTTCATCGACGTCCAGCTGATCCATGAACAGCTGCTGCAACGACTGCGCCTCGGCCTCGCCTTTCTGCTCGGCCTCCTGCTCAGTCATCACGTTCAACGACCAGCCGGTCAACTGGCTGGCCAGACGCACGTTCTGACCGCCGCGACCGATGGCCTGCGACAACTGGTCCTCGGCAATCGCGAGATCCATGCTGTGCTCGTCCTCGTCCACGACAATCGACACGACCTCCGCCGGTGACATGGCATTGATCACGAACTGCGCCGGATTGTCGTTGGACAGGATAATGTCGATACGCTCGCCGGCCAGTTCATTGGATACCGCCTGCACACGCGAACCGCGCATGCCCACGCAGGCGCCGACCGGATCGATACGCTGATCGTTGGACTTCACGGCGATCTTGGCGCGCAGGCCAGGGTCGCGGGCAGCGCCCAGAATCTCGATCAGGCCCTGGCCGATTTCCGGCACTTCGATCTTGAACAGCTCGATCAGAAACTGCGGCGCGACGCGGCTGACGAACAGCTGCGGACCGCGCGGCTCGGACCGCACTTCACGCAGATAGCCGCGCAGGCGATCACCGGGACGCACCGATTCGCGTGGAATCATGTCCTCGCGGGCGACGAAGGCCTCGGCGTTGCCGCCGAGATCGAGAAAGACATTGCCCCGCTCGACGCGTTTGACCACGCCGGTCACCAGCTCGCCGACGCGATCGCGGTAGGCATCCACCACCTGCTCGCGCTCGGCCTCGCGCACCTTCTGCACGATCACCTGTTTGGCGGTCTGCGCCGCGATGCGGCCGAACACCTCCGACTCCATCGGTTCTTCGATAAAGCCGCCGATCTC
>JBFEJM010000160.1:0-5900 GCA_041553175.1 Gammaproteobacteria bacterium
CGAAGGTACTCTGCAGTATGCGGTGAACGGCATCCACGGCGCAGCCAAGGTATACATGCAGCCGGCTTCCGAAGGCACCGGGATCATCGCCGGCGGCGCGATGCGCGCAGTGTTCGAAGTGGTCGGTGTGAAAGACGTACTGGCCAAGTGCATTGGATCCAATAATCCGATCAACGTTGTACGCGCTACCGTCAATGGACTGGAGCAGATGCGTTCCGCCGAGCAAGTGGCGGCCAAGCGTGGTAAATCCGTCAAGGATATTCTGGGGTAAGTCATGGCTGGTAAGAAAAAACTCAAAGTGACGTTGGTACGCAGCACTGCCAAGCGCGTCCAGAAGCACAAGGCCTGTGTTGCGGGTCTGGGGCTGCGTCGCATGCATCACACCGTTGAAGTCATCGATACGCCGGAAGTACGCGGGATGATCAACAAGGTTTCTTATATGTTGCAGGTTGAGGAAGCGTGACATGCGACTGAACGATCTCAAACCAAGCGCCGGCAGCAAGCAGTCGTCGAAACGCGTCGGACGTGGTATCGGTTCCGGATTGGGCAAGACCTGCGGTCGCGGCCATAAGGGTCAGACCTCGCGCGCCGGCGGGTTCCACAAGGTCGGATTCGAAGGCGGTCAGATGCCTTTGCAGCGTCGACTGCCGAAAGTCGGCTTCAAGTCCCGCGTGAGCGCCACCCGCGCTGAAGTACGTCTGGACGAGTTGGCCAAGGTCGATGCCGATGTTATCGATTTGCTGGCGCTCAAGTCCGCCAAAGTGATTGCGCAGACCATCGAGCAGGCCAAAGTGATACTGTCCGGCAAGATCGACAAGGCTGTAACCCTGAAAGGCGTTGGCGCAACCAAGGGTGCGCGTGCGGCGATCGAAGCGGCCGGCGGCAAGGTCGAAGACTAAGTGGCGGGCCCTGCGTCCACACTTGCCGGTACCGTAAGCGATCTCGGAAAACTTCGGGAGCTGCGTCAACGGATATTCTTCGTCCTTGGCGCACTGATTGTTTTCAGGCTCGGCTCCTTTATACCGGTGCCGGGCATTGATCCCCATGTGCTGGCGACGCTGGCGGATCAGCAGAAGGGCACGATCCTGGACATGTTCAACATGTTCTCGGGTGGCGCCCTGTCGCGGCTTTCGCTGTTTGCGCTGGGAATCATGCCGTATATTTCGGCGTCGATCATTATCCAGCTGATGACAGTGACCGTGCCGACGCTGGAGCAGTTGAAGAAAGAGGGTGAGGCCGGTCGCCGCAAGATCACCCAGATCACGCGCTATGCGACGGTGGGTCTGGCGACGCTTCAGGCTGTCGGCATCGCGGTCGGATTGCAGAGCCAGAGCGTAGGTGCCAATCCGCTGGTGATCGTGTCCGGACCGAGTTTCGTGCTGACGACGATCGTGTCGCTGGTGACCGGAACCATGTTTTTGATGTGGCTCGGTGAGCAGATCACCGAACGCGGTGTCGGTAACGGTATCTCGATCATTATTTTCGCTGGTATCGTCGCCGGTCTGCCGGCTGCCATCGGCGGGACGCTGGAACTGGCGCGAACCGGCGAAATGAATGTGCTGACGATTCTGTTCCTGTTTGCGTTGGCCTTGGCAGTGACGGCGTTCGTGGTTTTTGTTGAGCGCGGTCAGCGCCGGATCACAGTGAATTATGCGCGGCGACAGCAGGGTCGCCAGGTCTATGCGGCGCAGAGCACGCATTTACCGCTGAAGCTGAATATGGCGGGCGTTATCCCGCCGATTTTCGCCTCCAGTATCATTCTGTTCCCGGCGACGCTGGGTAGCTGGTTCGGTGCCGGCGAGGGGATGGGCTGGCTGAAGGACATCGCGAATACACTTTCGCCGGGGCAGCCGCTTTACGTCATGTTCTACGCCCTGGCCATTGTGTTTTTCTGCTTCTTCTATACAGCGCTGGTGTTTAACTCGCGGGAGACGGCGGACAATCTGAAGAAGTCGGGCGCGTTTATTCCGGGTATCCGTCCGGGTGAACAGACCGCACGGTATGTCGACGGTGTCATGACCCGGCTCACACTGGCCGGTGCGATTTACATCACCGCGGTCTGTCTGATGCCGGAGTTCCTGATTCTGTATTGGAACGTGCCGTTCTACTTCGGTGGGACCTCGCTGCTGATTATCGTGATCGTGGTCATGGATTTCATGGCCCAGGTACAGGCCCACCTGATGTCCCATCAATACGAGGGACTGATGAAGAAAGCCAACCTGAAAAGTCACGGCAAGTCCGGCTTGCTGCGCTGAACTCAGTGCCGGCGGTTACCCTTTCTCAGGTGCCGCAGGTCGATTTGAAAATTTTGCTACTAGTTGGGTGTCGTCATGAAAGTTAGAGCGTCCGTCAAAAAGATCTGCCGGAACTGCAAGATTATCCGCCGTAAAGGTGTGGTACGGGTTATCTGCAAAGATGGCCGCCACAAGCAGCGGCAGGGTTGATTGCCCGTTTGCGCCTTCGGAATGGCCCGGAATGCCGGGTCTAGCATCCAGAAGGCCGGTTCGGGGATCTGTGCAGGTGGTGGTTTGATAATTGATTTTTTTCGACCCGCGGGATACTCTTACGCGTTTCCCGGTCGCGGGTTGTTGTGAGATTGTGTTAGGAGAGCCTGAATGGCCCGTATTGCTGGAATCAATATCCCGGTAAACAAGCATACCGTCATTGCGCTGACTGCCATTTACGGTATCGGCCGGACGCGCGCACAAGAGATCTGCGCCGCGGTAGGTATTAAACCGGATCGTAAAATCAAGGACTTGACCGAGGGTGAGGTCGAATCCCTGCGCGGCGCGGTTGGCAAATACACGGTCGAAGGCGATCTGCGCCGAACGATATCCATGAGCATCAAGCGGCTGATGGACCTGGGTTGCTACCGCGGCCTGCGTCATCGTCGCGGTTTACCCCTGCGTGGCCAGCGGACCCGCACCAACGCCCGTACCCGCAAGGGGCCACGGCGTCCGATCCGCAAGTAAACAGAATTTTTTTATCAGCGTCGGCTGTGTCCGGCGACCAGAGTTGAGACTAGGAATTTATGGCTAAACCGGCTCCTCGTACCAAGAAGAAGGTCAAAAAGAACGTTGTCGATGGCATTGTCCACGTTCACGCCTCCTTCAATAACACCATCGTCACCATCACGGACCGTCAGGGCAACGCATTGTCCTGGGCGACCGCCGGTGGTTCGGGCTTCCGCGGTTCGCGCAAGAGCACACCGTTTGCCGCTCAGGTGGCGACCGAGCGTGCCGGACGGGCGGCGCAGGAATACGGCCTCAAGAACGTTGAGGTGATGGTGAAGGGCCCCGGTCCGGGCCGCGATTCCGCCGTTCGTGCATTGCACACGGTCGGTTTCAAAGTAACCAATATTCAGGACGTGACGCCCATTCCGCACAACGGATGTCGTCCGCCCAAAAAGCGTCGCGTTTAACGCGCAAGATTCAGCTGGAGTAGAAATGGCAAAGTATACCGGTTCCAAGTGCCGCCAGTGCCGCCGTGAAGGCGGCAAGCTGTTCCTGAAGGGCGAGAAGTGCTTCACCAGCAAGTGCCCGGTGGAGAATCGTCCGTTCCCGCCCGGACAGCACGGTCAGCGTCGCACGCGTCTTTCGGACTATGCGCTGCAGTTGCGCGAAAAGCAGAAGCTGCGTCGCATCTATGGCGTTCTTGAAGGGCAGTTCCGCAAGTACTACGCCGAAGCCGCGCGTCGTCGCGGTTCCACCGGTGAGAACCTGCTGCAGTTGCTGGAATGCCGGTTGGACAATGTTGTCTATCGCATGGGTTTAGCCGCCTCGCGCTCGGAAGCCCGCCAGCTTGTGCGCCACAACGGTGTGACCGTGAATGGCAAGAAGCTGAATATTCCGTCGGCTCAGATCAATGCCAGTGACGTTATTGCGGTTGCGGAGAAAGCGCGTAAACAGTCGCGCATCCAGAGCGCGATAGAGATGTCGCAGCAGCGCGGAATTTCCGATTGGGTGGATGTCGACACCAAGAAGATGGAAGGTGTCTTCAAGGCCCGTCCGGAGCGTAGCGAGCTGCCGCCGGAAATCAACGAGCAGCTGGTGGTGGAGCTGTACTCCAAGTAAAAGATTCAGGAGAGAGGACTTTCCATGCAGGGCAAGGTCAACGAATTCCTCAAGCCGCGTATTGTCGACATTCACACCGTCAATGCGCGTCATGCCAAGGTAACCATCGAGCCGCTGGAACGCGGTTTCGGGCATACCTTAGGTAATGCTTTACGGCGCATTCTGTTGTCGTCCATGCCGGGTGCGGCGGTTGTGAACGTCGAAATCGACGGTGTTCTGCATGAGTACTCCACCGTAGAAGGTGTGCAGGAAGATGTCATCGATATCCTTCTCAATCTGAAGGGCCTGGCGATCCGGATGCACAGCCGCGACGAAGCCACCCTGACGCTGAAGAAGAAGGGCCCGGGCGTTGTGACGGCCGGCGACATCGCGCTTGATCACGATATCGAAATCGTGAACCGCGATCACGTCATTGCGAATCTGACTGCGGCCGGCGAATTGAACATGACGTTGAAGATCGCCAAGGGACGCGGCTATCAGCCGGCCAGCCAGCGCGAAGGTGCGGAGGGCGGTGACCGCCCGATCGGCAGCCTGCAGCTGGATGCATCCTTCAGTCCGGTCAGCAAAGTCACCTATTCAGTGGATCGCGCGCGTGTCGAGCAGCGTACCGATCTGGACAAGCTGGTCATCGATATCGAGACCAACGGCACCATCGATCCAGAAGAATCCGTGCGCCGCGCGGCGACGATTCTGCAGGAGCAGCTGTCGGTGTTCGTCGATCTGCAGGGCAAGGAAGTCGAACAGGTTGAATCCCGCGCCGCCGACATCGATCCGATTCTGCTGCGCCCGGTCGACGATCTCGAACTCACCGTTCGTTCGGCGAACTGCCTGAAGGCGGAGAGCATTTACTTCATCGGTGATCTTATTCAGCGCACCGAAGTGGAATTGCTCAAGGCGCCGAATCTCGGCAAGAAATCGCTGACCGAGATAAAGGATGTGCTGGCTTCGCACGGTCTGTCGCTGGGGATGCGCCTGGAAAACTGGCCGCCTGCCGGACTGAGCAAAGAGAAGGCAAGCGCTTAATTACAGGGATCGGGATCGGTATTCAGGGTTGGGGCAGAGCGGATCGCTGGCCGAATCGTGAATCCAGTTACCCGGGCCCAGATTTGTTTTAGAGGATTTTTGTCATGCGTCACCGTAACACCGGCCGGCAGCTTAGCCGCAACAGCAGTCACCGCAACGCCATGCTGCGTAACATGGCGGCGTCGCTGCTGCGTCATGAAGTGATCAAAACCACGGTGCCGAAGGCGAAAGAACTGCGCCGTATCGCCGAACCACTTATCACGCTGTCCAAGATCGATACCGTGCACAAACGTCGTCTGGCGTTCTCCCGTCTGCGTGATCGTGATGTCGTGACCAAGTTGTTCAACGAACTCGGTCCCCGCTACAAAGAACGCCCCGGCGGTTATATGCGCATCCTGAAGATGGGCTTCCGCGCCGGTGACAATGCGCCGATGGCGCTGGTGGAACTGGTCGATCGGCCGGAGCCTGCGGCCGAATCCGCTGCAGAGTAAGCGCAGTCAGTTATATCGAGAAAAGGCCGGGCAATGCCCGGCCTTTTTTTGGTCAGCGGGATTACTTTAACCGCAAAGGGCGCAAAGGCGCGCGAGGCAATATCGGATTACCGTAGGGTGCATTAGGCTAAAAGCCGTAATGCACCGGTTTTCTTTAAGGTGCCCGGTGCAATACGCTTCGCTATTGCACCCTACAGGTTCCATGGAGTATCGCGGAGCGTTAAATTGTATTTGCTTCGCGCGCCTTTGCGCCCTTTGCGCCCTTTGCGGCTAAAGTTAAATCCCGCGCACTAAACTGGAGAACTAAATGATC
>JBFEJM010000161.1:0-5894 GCA_041553175.1 Gammaproteobacteria bacterium
CGTATGTTGCGGCGCTCGGCTGCGTGACTTTCGCAGATTGATTTCAGTGCGATAGGCATGCCCGGTATCATAGGCAGCCCTGGCGGAGCTGAGAAACGTGAACTGGCTCTCACTTCGCGCACAGCCGTCATTCCCCATAGAGAGGTTATGATGCCCATTGCATTGAGTGATTCGAAAAGAATATGAATAAACTTTTACTGATTGTCGTTCTGGTGGCCGTCGCAATTGCCGCCTTCCTGTGGGGGCGTCCGACCGGAGACCAACGCCCGCTGCGCACGGTGGAAGGCCTGCCCTGGCACATCGAGCGGCTGGACAGCGGCACCACCCGGGTGTTCGATCTCGAACTTGGCCGCAGTACCCTCGATGCCGCACGTGCCCGCTTCGGTGACGGCATGAAGCTCGGCATTGTCGCCGCGCAGGGTGAGGACGGCACGCTCGAGGCATATTACGACAGCGTCACGGCCGGCGTGATTGTGGGCAAGATAATCCTGGTCGCGGGGCTCGACCCGGCGACGCTTGCACAGTTGCGCGAACGGGCCACGCAGAGGGTGCATATGAACGATGCCACCTATCGCTACGTCCTCGCGCGCGAGGATATAACACAGATTCTGCAAGCACCGATCACCGCCATTACTTTCATACCGGTTGCCGACCTCGACGCCGAGACTGTGCTGAAAAGATTCGGGTCGCCGCAGGAGCGCGTGCGCACCCATGATCAGGTCGAGCACTTCCTCTACCCGAACAAGGGGCTTGATATCATTGTGGACGGCGCCGGCAAGGAGGTTCTGCAATACGTCGCGCCGCATGATTTCGCGCGACTGCGCGACCCGTTGCGGCAACGAGAGGTTTCGGTGGAGTTGGCGCCGGGCGAGGGCGCTGAGTAGAGGATAAACGAAAGGGGGCAAGCCCCCTTTGATTGAAGAATTACTCGGCCATTACAATCATGACCGAGCGCTGAATCCTGTCGGCCAATATTTCCAGGCTGTCCGAGTCGCCGGTCACCAGCTTTTCGACCATCGCCGAGCGGTCGGGGACATCGCGTAACAGTGCCTCGATATAATCCGCTTTCAATGCGTAGTTGATATTGGGCAGTGGCGTCGGTTCGCTGTTGCCCGCGCTTGCGCTGCCCAGCATGGTTGTGATCAGGCCAACCACTTCGCCACGCATGTTGACCAACGGGCCGCCACTGTTACCGGGCTGAATCGGGACGGATACCTGATAGCTGGTGGGATCGTCGCTCAATCCGTTCACGCTGCTGATGATGCCAAGGCTGAGCTTCGGGGTTTTGCCCATGATATCCACCCGCGGAAAGCCGATGGTGAATACGCTGGTGCCCAGGCGTGCATTGGAACTGGCCAGGAGCAGAGCGGGCGGAAGCTTGCCCTGATCGACCCGCAGCAGCGCGATATCGTGTTCGACATCGCTTGCCGCCACAATCGCGGGAATCTTTTCCCCTTGTTCGTTCAGCAGGTAAACCGTGGACTTGCCGGCAATCACGTGATGATTGGTGACGGCGTAACCGGTCGCTACGGACCAGGCGGTGCCGGTCGAGCGTGAAGTGGTGTGGCTTTCTCCGAAGCCTCCTTCACCAGGTCGAGTGTTCTTCGCCAACTGCGCATTCAGCTCGCGGGCGAGTTCGTGACCGGGTTCGATTTCTATCAGTGCGCTGGCGGCCGACCTGGCGCCGTCACCGTCGCCTGTCGAGAGATAATTCAGCCCGGCCTGATACAGCAATGCAGGCGCATCCGCCTGCTTCTCGACTCCGGCGGCGCCTTGCGCATACATCATCCCGAGTTGATACTGCGCATCGGCATAACCCTGGTTTGCCGCTTTGCGCAACCAGTACACGGCATCTTCTTCATCGCTGACTTCGATTTTTCCTTCGCTCAGGAAAATGCCGAGATTGTATTGGGCGATGACGTGATCCTGCAGAGCGGCGGCGCGGTACCACTTGGCGGCGCTCTCATAATCCTGCGCCACGCCTTTGCCGTAGTCGTACATCACACCGATATTGATTTGTGCGGTAACCTGTCCTTGCTCGGCCAGTGGGAGCCAGAGTTGGAATGCCTTAACGTAATCGCCACGGTCGTGCGCTTCCCAGCCTTGCTGGTAGATTCCATTGGAATCGGAAGGAACTGCGCTAAGCTCGACACTGAGCACAAGCAGTGCTGTGCATGACAGCAACTGGAAGAATTTCCGAAAGAGTCCCTGTGTTTTCATCATCAGAGCCACCTCTACAGCTAACTCGCGCCAACACCTGGTACAGATATCCAGCCAGTTGCGGGCCGCAGTTCGGGGTCGGATACTTTGGTGGAATGCCAAGGATATCCGGCAATTACAACAAGTTAAGGCCTCGGGGTTTAGCGTGCTGGAGTGTGGAGAGTGGCCTTCACTCGTTATTTAGCGGCGATATCGAACTATGCCTTGAGACAGCGTCACCGCCATGTCGTTCATTCAGGTGGTTTTCCAGGACATAAATATGTGCATTTGCCTATTGCATAATAGGGGGCTGACCCTTTTACACTTGCTCTACCACGACTCTCGACCTTTCCCGATAAACATATGAATAATTCCTGGAAAGACAGCATCTATCGACAGCGGGAAGAGCTCGCGGGCATGCTGCGCGAGCCGATCGCGCGGCTGGCGGAACGCTGTGCGCCGGCCTGGGGTGATCACGAGCGGCTGAATGCGGTGCTGCTGGACGGGTTTCCCACCATTCCCTATTGCACCTATTTATATGTCGTGGACACCGACCGGGTGCAGATCTGCGACAACATCAGCAGTGCCGGCGTCATCTCCGGACACTATCAGCGTAACCGCAGCGACCGCCCGTACATGCAGGAGGAGATACCGGCCTGGGGATTTCTCCTGTCGGATGCCTATATCAGCCTGTCCGCGCAGCGTCCCTCGCTGACGGCGCTGCAGGTTATCGCCGCGGACGGCAGGACACTGGGCTATCTCGGCGCGGATTTCGATCTGCGTAACCTCCCGGTGACCTCGGGGCTGTATCAGGAATCGGGCGCCTGGCGGCAGGTGAAGGGCGATCCGGCGATCCGGGGAAAATTGTTCGAACAGACCCGCGCCGAGAGTCCGATGGACCAGAATATGCAGCAGGCGCTGTCCATTCTGGACGAATTGCTGACGGAGCGCGGCATCTTTCAATGCCAGATCCATTTCTCCAGCAGCCAGGCCATTATCTGGACGATCGACGATCCGCTGCGCTATCGCATCCTCGACCAGGACGCGATCAAGGACCCCAATATCTGTCTGGTCTACCCGTCGCGCCACTATCCCGATGACGCCGAGATACCCCGCACGGCCATCGCCCGAATACTGGACAGCATGCGGGCGCTGCGCATGGCCGATACGACCATCTACCTGCGTACCGCCTCCATCAACATCTTCAACGGTATGGTCAGCCTGACCTTTTCCTGCGACGGATCGCACTATATGCGTTACGACGAGTTCCTCAGCAAGGGTGACGACTTCTGGTCCGGGGCATCGGCATGACGGTTTCCCGTCCTGTTCCGGTGGCCGGAATCCGGCCGGGCAAATGAAATAAGTGTGGCTATTGCTGGAGATAGGTGTACAGTGTTCCCGTTGCAGTACATTTCGTGTCGTCAGTTCGGAAGCCCTCCTGTTGTTCTCATGGTTACTCCCGCAATGAATGTTTCCTGAAAGAGCTGCAATCGATCGCAATTCAACATTTAAAGAGGTTCTACATGATTACAGGAACAGTAAAGTGGTTTAACGACGCCAAGGGTTTTGGCTTCATCACCCCCGAAGACGGCAGCAAGGATGTGTTCGTGCATCACTCCGCCATTCAGGGCACCGGCTTCAAGTCGTTGGCCGAAGGCCAGACGGTGACATTTGATGTCGAGCAGGGTCCCAAGGGCCCGTCAGCCGTCAATCTGCAGACAAGTTAAAGTTCATACCCGGCTCAAGCCGGTTTGTGATCAAGAGCCCCGCCGTTTGGCGGGGCTTTTTTTTTGCGCATGCGCGCATTGCTCGCGCAATTCGCCAGCAAGATAAGTACGGCGCCGAAGCGATATTCGATTGAATAAGTCGAGATCGAGCGATTGCCATGTTTCATATGCGTACGTGGCAGGCCGTTGGTGACCGCGGGGGAGCGGGTCACTATACTCAAGCCAGTCGCTATAGACAGGGCGCCGCTGTGGCATAGGCGGACGGATTCTTCCGAGGAGTGTGGATATGGATATGAATATGAACTTCATCATGGTTGGTCCGCCACTGATTTCGCTTTTGGCAGGTATCGCCATTCTGCTCTGGCCCCGATTGCTGAGCTACATTGTGGCGTTCTATCTCATCCTGTTTGGCCTGGTGGGGTTGCTGCCGCTGGTGATGTGATCGGTGTTCAAACGCGTTAGACTGATCCAAGCGCTCGAACACTACGGGAGCACTGATCTTGGCTTACGATGCCTTCGTTTCGTACTCGCATTCCGCCGACGGCAAGCTCGCACCGGCGGTGCAGGGTGCGCTCAAGCGCCTCGCCAAGCCCTGGTATCGTCTTCGGCTGCTCAACGTCTTTCGTGACGAGACCAATCTTTCCGCCGCATCCGATCTGACCGGCGCCATTCGCGCCGCATTGTCGAACTCGCGATTCTTTGTCTATCTGGGGTCGCCCGCTGCCGCGGATTCCAAGTGGGTGGGTGACGAAATTGATATCTGGCGAAGACACAATTCGCCAGAATCCCTGCTGATTGTCGTCACCGAGGGTGAGATCGAGTGGGACGATACACGGCAGGATTTCAATTGGGAAACCTCGACCGCACTGCATTCGAAACTGAAGGGCTTTTTTTCAAAAGTGCCGCTCTGGGTCGATCTGCGCTGGGCCCGGCGCGAGGAGCATTTCTCATCGCATGATCCGCGTTTTCAGCGTGCGGTCGCCATGCTCGCGGCGCCGATGCACGGTAAGACGTTGGATGAGCTCGTCGGCGAGGATGTCCGTCAGCACCGTATCACCCGCATTACCACGGGCGCCGTGATCGGTGTGCTCACACTGTTGCTCGCGTTCTCCATTGTTGCGACCCTGGTCGCGACCCGAACCAGTCAGAACCTGGAACGCAAGATCGAACTCATCAGCGCCATGCTGCCCGTGTTCGGTGATGAAGGGGGCGATGAAGATACGGTCGTGCAGCCCGGCTTCCTGGAGAACCTCTGGTCTCGCTTTGACTACAATTACCTCTGGCCTGCCGAAGTCGAGGAATGGGTCAGTTGGGATTCTAATTTGTTGGCGATTAGAGAGGATTGTGCCAGCCCACTCCGCGAAAGCTACCCTGCAATAAATTGCCCAACCTCGGAAGCGTCATTCGGCGAAGATGGATTCAGAAACGATATTCCCGGGTTGCGGGCAATGGCCCGGGAGATAGTTGCAGCCCTAGGCGATGGTCGTTTCAGGAAAGTGATTGCAGTCGAAGGCGATGAGGCTGATGCTGAAATGGACGAGTTTAATTTCAGCTCGATCGTTTCACATTTAGGGATGGTCATTCCGAATGCGGTTTGGGATGAAATGTCGAAAGGTGCACTCAAAGACGTGTTGGGGGGAACTCCCCGGCTTGAATATGAGTTCACCAGCTATTTCAATATATGGAGAAAATCACTTCCAGGCGCTGAGTTGGTTGCCTTGCATCTGGTGAATACGGGTTATTGCGGGTCGGGCGGGTGCACGAGTCCGTCGCTATTCTTTGTTCGAGTCGGACAGAGATATAGACTTGTCTTGATCACTCTTCTGGCTGATGAGTTTGTTGTCTACGATATGGGTGGCAACAACATGCCGCAGATATTCGGTATCAATGCCTCGCAGGCGGGAGCCTATGATCAGTACCGAATAATCCTTCGCTATGACTTCGACAACGATTGCACGTGCTACATCC
>JBFEJM010000162.1:0-5872 GCA_041553175.1 Gammaproteobacteria bacterium
GGCGGCGCGCCGATCAGCCGCGCAACCGAGTGCTTCTCCATGAATTCCGACATATCGATACGCACGATCGCCTCTTCGGTATCGAACAGGAAACTGGCGAGCGCCTTGGTCAGCTCGGTCTTGCCGACACCGGTCGGCCCGAGGAACAGGAACGAACCGCTCGGCCGGTTCGGATCGGACAGACCGGCACGCGCGCGGCGGATGGCATCCGACACCGCATTCACCGCCTCTTCCTGGCCGATCACGCGTTTGCGCAGTTCGTCTTCCATCCGCAACAGCTTGTCGCGCTCGCCCTCCAGCATCTTGGAGACCGGGATACCGGTCCACTTGGAGACGACCTCGGCGATCTCTTCATCGGTGACCTTGTTGCGCAGCAACTGCATGTCCATCATCTCGGCCTGAGTCGCCATATCGAGCTGCTTCTCCAGCTCCGGTATGCGCCCGTACTGCAACTCGGACATGCGCGCGAGATCACCGGCACGGCGCGCCGTATCCAGTTCCTGCCGCGCACGCTCCAGCTCTTCCTTGACGTGAGTGGTGCCCTGCAGCGCGGCCTTTTCCGCCTTCCAGATTTCATCCAGATCGGAAAACTCGCGGTCCAGTTTCTGAATCTCGCCCTCGAGCGCGTCGAGCCGCTTCTTGGAGGCCTCGTCGGTCTCCTTGTTCAGCGCCTCGCGTTCGATCTTCAACTGAATCAGGCGCCGTTCCAGCCGATCCATCTCTTCCGGTTTGGAATCGATTTCCATACGGATGCGCGAGGCCGCCTCGTCGACCAGATCGATGGCCTTGTCCGGCAATTGGCGATCGGAGATATACCGGTGCGAGAGCACCGCCGCGGACACGATGGCCGGGTCGGTGATCTCGACGCCATGGTGGACCTCATAGCGTTCCTTCAGGCCACGCAGAATGGCGATGGTGTCTTCCACACTCGGCTCGTCGACCAACACCTTCTGGAAGCGGCGTTCGAGCGCGGCGTCCTTCTCGATGTACTGACGGTATTCATCCAGCGTGGTGGCGCCGATGCAGTGCAGTTCGCCGCGCGCCAGCGCCGGCTTCAGCATATTGCCGGCATCCATGGCACCCTCGGCCTTGCCGGCGCCGACCATGGTATGGAGTTCGTCAATGAACAGGATGATCTGCCCTTCCTGCTTCGCGAGATCGTTCAGCACGGCCTTCAGCCGTTCCTCGAATTCACCGCGGAACTTGGCGCCGGCAATCAGCGCGCCCATATCCAGACTCAACAGGCGCTTGCCCTTCATTCCCTCGGGCACCTCGCCGTTGACGATGCGTTGCGCCAGACCTTCAGCGATGGCGGTCTTGCCCACGCCCGGCTCGCCGATCAGCACCGGGTTGTTTTTGGTGCGGCGCTGCAGCACCTGAATGGAACGGCGGATTTCGTCGTCGCGCCCGATCACGGGATCGAGCTTGCCCTGTTCGGCGCGCTCGGTCAGATCGATGGTGTACTTGTCCAGCGCCTGACGCTGCTCCTCGGCATTCGGATCATCGATCTTCTGGCCACCGCGCACATTTTCGATCGCCTGTTCCAGCATGCCCTTGCTGGCGCCGGCCTTGCGCAGCGCCTCACCAACGGCACCCTTGTCCTCAAGCGCCGCGAGCACGAACAGCTCGGACGAGATGTACTGATCCTTGCGCTGCTGGGCAAGTTTGTCGGTGACATTGAGCACGCGCGCCAACTCATTGGAGATGTGCACCTCCCCGGCGGAACCCTGCACCTGGGGCAATTTTTCCAGTGCCTCACCCAGCTGCGAACGCAACAGATTCACGTTTACGCTGGCCTGCGCCAGCAGATGCCGCACACTGCCGCCTTCCTGATCGAGCAGGGCGATCAGAACATGGACCGGTTCGATAAACTGGTGATCGCGCCCCACCGCCAGGCTCTGGGCATCGGCGAGCGCCATCTGGAACTTACTGGTGAGTTTATCCATGCGCATGGTTCAACAACTCCAAAAAACTATATTGAATAGGATTAGCAGACAAAATGGGGGGGTGATATGGGGATTTCAAGGGGCGACCGCGCCGACCCGGTGAAAAGGCGTCTGACTGCCTGATTTTAGTTGGATTCGGGGCGACCGCCCGTATACCCGGGCGCTACATGCGGTCCTGTTCGCAGGCCAGCAGTGCCGCGTAACGAGCGCGCTCCGCCGCACCGGCGTGGGCGGAAAAGGCGTCGCGGACACGCGCCAGCTGTTGCAGATGCCCGATTCGGTCCAGCTGGGCCACACGCCGCTGCAGCTCCAGAATGGCGCGGCCCAGGACCCAGTACTGATCCTGATCCTGCACCAGATCCGCATACAGCGGGTGGTCTTGAATGAAGTCCTGCGCAGCCGCCAGATCCTCCTCGAGGAACGTCTTGAATGCATGGGTATAGGCATACCGCACGTGCGGCCAGCGCGCCTCCAGATCGTGCCGCAGCTGGGCTGCCGCCCCTGCCGCCTGGGCGCGGGACTGTTCCTGCCGGTAGATCAGACGACGGATCTGTTGCTGCACGACCTTGCGATGACTGAACAGCGCCCGGCGGACATCGCCGGCGGCCTCGATCGCCAGATCGCTCATCAGGCCGGTGGCGATATCACGATAGGGATTGTCCTCGCGCGGCGTGATCGGAATCAGCGGCAGATACCAGGGCGCCCAGTCCAGCAGATACTGCTCACTCGATGACCGTGGCGAATCGGTACTGCGGGCGGTACGCAGTGTGTACAGATGGGCCTCGTAGGGGTCGACCGTGCCGTCCCGGTTACGATCGGGATCGATGGGCAGCGCCGTACCGTCGCGAGACCGACCCGCCAGCGCGGCAAAAAAATACGTGCCGTAGCCGCGGTAGTCCGCCACATCGAGACTGGCACTGCAGCCCTCGGACGCCTGTTCGGCCGGTACCGCATAAAACGCGCAGCGTGCAGCCGGGTTCGCTTGCAGCTGCGTCGACGCCATTACGACCGGGTGAAAGCTACCGGCATAACACTGAGTGAACAGCATACGGATGTTCGTATCCGCCGGTTGCGCCGCCATCAGCGCTGTCAGGTCGTCCGCATCGAGGCGGGTGTCGCCCCACAGATTGAGCAGTCCGCGTTGGCTTTCCCGGCCGCCGTGCCCGGCATAGATAAACCAGGCGCGGTCGCCCGCACGCATATCGGCGATATCGTCGCGTAGCGCCGCGCGCACCCTGTCCCGCGATGCCGGTCCACGCACACCATCGATCTGATGTGAGCGAACCGTCTGACCGTTCCAGTAATACGATTGGTAGACGCGCGCCAACGGCTGCAGTGCCGCAGCGGTTTCGGCCGCCTTGGCCCACTGGGTGATATCCGGCGCCGGGTCATCGCCATCGCCGAAAAAGACTTTCAGTTCACGTTCACCGGGCAACTCCCGTAGAACATCACGCGTCCAGAGCACGTTCTTTTCGATCTGCACCTGGGAGTTTTCCAGATTGAACCCATCGCCGATCAACCAGACCCTGTCGCGCGCCTGCGCCGAATGCAGCGCGCCAAGGCAAACCGCAGCAACCGCCAGCAGTGTCTGTGCGCGTATCAATTGAGGGAATCGCTCATGGGCAGATGCGCACGCACGCCGGCGTGTTCGCACAACCACTCGTCATCTTCAAACACCCAGCTGGCGACATCCTCCAGTTCGACGATGCCATCGCGATCTGCAACCAGGCGCGCCCATGCGTGATCCTGCGCGGTGACACGGTAGCGGAACTTCAAGCGTACTCGCACATTGTTCAGCGTTTCTTCGGCTTCCAGTACTTTATAGTCCAGCAGTTCCCAGCCTTCCGCATCCTCGCGCATGGCCGTGATGAAATAGTCGCGCGCCACCGACCAGCGGAAATCCTTCACGCGCATGCCGTACACCGTTTCCCAATCGCCTGCCGCTTCCGCGTCGTAGTAAGCGCGAATGCGATCGTTCAACGCACCGAAATCATCCAGCGGATCACTGCACGCCGCCAGCATCCAGGCGCCTGCCACCACGCCGCACATGCGCGCAAATTTCGATCGCCGCTGATGGATGAAAATATTCATTTGTACACCTTGCGTCGAAACAGATCGTTGCGCCGGCTGACCAGTCGATCGAGAAACAACAGACCATCCAGATGATCCAGTTCATGCTGCACCGCACGCGCCTCGAAACCCTCCATATCGAACTCGCCGCGCTCGCCGTGGACGTCATATGCCAGCAGATGGATCTTTTCGGCACGGATGACATTACCGGTGTAGTCCGGCACCGACAGGCAGCCTTCACGGCCGACGGCATACCCGTCCCATTCCGTGATCTCGGGGTTGATCAGGATCAGGTGGCCATGGTTGGGTACCGGCCGTTTCAATTTGGATACATCGATAATGACGACCCGCTGAAAGTATCCCACCTGCGGTGCGGCGATACCGACCGCGCCGGGACCGGCCAGCCGCGTTTGCTCGAGATCGGCGACGAATTGCTGCAACGCGTTATCGAACCGCTCGACCGATGCGGACGGCTGTTTCAGCCGCTCATCGGGATAGGTCAGGATGTCGAGGACTGCCATGTGCGCATGCCGATTGTTATTAGTGTTTTCTTACCCATCCGTTTCAGCCGATCAGGGTTTCGATCGGCTGCACATCGACATGAATGCCGGCACGCGCCACATCGGCCATGGCCGTCTCAATTGCATCCAGGCCTTTCTGTGCCTGCCCTTCCATGGTCATGATGTATACAGGCTTGTCCGAACTGCCGCCGACATCCGACTGCAGATCGAGAATATTGAACCCGGCCGCCATCAGCACGCCGCTGACCTGCGCGACAATGCCGGCGCGGTCGGCACCGTAGACGGTCACCCGTGTGTCGGGAATGAGATGCTGATGCAGATGCCCCTCGATGACATCGACGTGCAGGTGCAATCCCAGCCGTTGCGCCACCGGCACCACCAACGCGGTCAACGCCTCGAGTGTGCCGGTCGCGTGCACCATCAGCATTATGGAAAAGTTGCCGCCAAGGCGCGCCATGGTCGCCTCGCCGAGATTACAGCCGCCCGCAAACAGCGCCTGAGTGACTTCAGCGACGATACCGGGTCGGTCTTCGCCGATCAGGGTAAGCATGAACCAGTTCATGAGTGACGCTCCGCGTGACTGTCTCGGTGCATTTAACCACAAAAAGCGCGAGCCACGTAACGCACAACCGACGCGGGGACAGACGTTCGGCTCTGTCCCCGACCGTGCGGACCACATGGATGAAAGAATCCGCTACGGAACTCAATGGTGTGTTTATGGTGGCTCTGATCAACTGAGTGGAACCACAACGGGGACAGAATTGAATTCTGTCCCCACAGCGGCTTATCGGAGTTAATGCAGCGTCGCGTGGGCGAAATAGATGGTCAGTACGCCGCTGATAATCAGCACCATCTGTGCCAGTGTCGCGCGCGCATGCAGCCGTTTGTGCAGACCGGGAATCAGATCCGCCACCGCCACATAGATGAAACTGGATGCGGCGATCGCCAGGATGAACGGCAATATCGCCTGGACTTCGCGCAGACTGAAATAGGCCACGGTGGCGCCCACCAGAGTGGTCATGCTGGTGATGACGTTGTAGGCCAGCGCCCGCGTGCGCGAGAAGCCGCTGTGCAGCAGCACCGCGAAATCGCCGACCTCCTGCGGTATTTCATGCGCTGCAACGGCAAGGCTGGTGACGATGCCGAGATGGATATCGGTCAGAAAGGCCGCGGCGATCAGAACGCCATCGACCATGTTATGAATGCCGTCACCGATCAGAATCAGGGTGCCGGCGGCGTGATTGACGTGGGTGTGATTGTGGCCATGGCCGTCGTCCGGCACATGCACCTCGCACTCGGTATGGTGGCAGTGCCGCCACAGCACCATTTTTTCCA
>JBFEJM010000163.1:0-5863 GCA_041553175.1 Gammaproteobacteria bacterium
CCCCCCACGCCGCTATGACCGCGCCGTCTTCTCCAGCCGCGCCAGCACAATAGCACCGAGCACCATCACCCCGCCCAGGCTTTGCCAGCCGCGTAACGCCTCATCCAGCAGCCACCAGGCCAGAAAAGCGGCCGTGACCGGCTGCAGCAGCAATGTCAGCGAGGAAAACGCCGCCGGCAGGTGCGCGAGTGAAAACGTGATCAGGCCCTGGCCGCCGGCATGGGAGATCAGCGCCAGCCCGGCAAGAATCGCCCAGCCATAGACGGTCGTGGCGAGCAGATCGCTTTCGACGATAGCCGCCACCGGCACCAAAATAAGTGCACTCACCAGGCCGCTCACTGCCATGATCAACACCGTGGAAAAACGCCGGCGCAGGCGGCTCACTGTCAAAATGTATCCGCCATAGAACACCGCCGTCAGCAAGCCGAGGGCGTCACCGGCGAGATGTTCCCGGCCCAGCTGCAGGCTGTCGCCCATCATCACGGCGGCGCCGCCGATACCCAGTGCCAACGCCAACAGAAATGTTCGGCCGAAGCGTTCCTTGAACAGCAGCCAGCTGCCGGCAGTGACGAACACCGGCGCGAAGTTGCCGAGTAAAGTCGCATTCGCCACGCTCGTCAGCATGATGGAGAAGTGCCAGGCCATCAGATCGAGCGCGAACAGCACACCGGCCAGCGCCAGGTACAGCCAGTCACGCTTATGCAGGCCATCGCCGGGTCGGCTGCCCGAATCCTGCCCGACCCACAGCCACAGCAGCGGCAAGGCGAGCGTCACCCGATAGAATGCCGTCGCCAACGGCCCCAGCTCCGACAGCCGTACAAAAATCGGCGAGAAGGCGATACACACTGCGCCGAGCAGCAGCAGGGGCAGGGCATAGCGGTGCGTGGACGGAGATGACATGAATGTATCAGGGCGCTCGGTTCGTTGCGCACAACAATATCACTCTTTAACTGCGGCCCCTATGGCGTCCTGCGCGGATGGGAGGAAGGGTTGAATAAGAGGCGGCAGAAACGATTGTTTGCACACCAGGGCGCGCGAAGAGTGCTGAGAATGTCCAGTTAATCAATAAAAAATCTGTGTGCCTTCTGGTGTGAGCAAATAGTGCGAGCGCAGCCCCGGAAAATTCAGTGTCCAGCCCACATCTGTTCCGGGGCCTGTACTTTACGCTATAGTCACGCTATCTCCTGCTGCGGGGCACGCGATGTCAAACGATTCAACATTTCCGAGAACGACCTTCTTTGTCATGCTGCTGAGCGCGGCCGGCTTCATCCTCGCGACCGTCCCAAATCTTCCGGAGAATGTGGCCTCGCACTTCGGTGTCGGCGGTGCGGCCAATGGTTACATGTCGCGCGATGGTTATCAGATATTCATGCTGCTGTTCACGATCGGACTGCCGGCCTTCATGGTCACAGTTATCGGTTCGCTGCCCGCGCGTTATACCAAGTGGTCGAATCTGCCGCACAAGGATTACTGGTTCGCGCCCGAACAACGAGCGGACAGCCTGGCCTACCTGCGCCAGCATGCCTACTGGTTCGGCAGTCTGATGGTGTTCTTCGCCGCCGCGTTGCACGCGCTGGTGCTGGATGCCAACGCACGGACGCCGCCGCATCTCGCTGAAGTTCCTTTCTTCGTCATGATGGCGGTGTTCCTGGCGGGGCTGTCCGTCTGGATCGTCCTGCTGCTGCGCCGTTTCCGCAAACCACCGGTCTGATGTTGCGCGGGTTGCTGCTGTGGCTGTTGTGCACGGGACTTGCCAGTGCCGACATGGCAGTCAGCCAGAAGACGCTGATCGGTGCAGTCGAAACCATCGAGGTCGTCGAGAGCGGATTTGCCTATCAGGCGCGCGTCGATACCGGCGCCGCCAGTTGTTCGATTCATGCCGACGATATCCGCGCACCGGATGGGGAACATCCGATTGGGCAAGTTATCGGCTTTACACTGCGCGACGCAGACGGCCGCACACGCCGAATGAGTCTGCCGGTTGAGGCCACGGCCATTGTCAAAACCGCGGAAGGGCGCGAACGGCGCTATAAGGTTTTTTTAACGCTCAAGTGGCGTGACCATACCAAACGCGTATTGGTGAATCTAAACGATCGCAGCGCACTGACTTACCCGTTGCTGCTTGGCCGCAACTGGCTGAGCGGCGATTTTATCGTCGATGTCGAGCGCAACAGCGGCGAGTGAATACGGGACGTTGAAGCGCCAGTCTGGTAGCCCGCATTTCACTTGACGTGCTCGACCGATATGGTCTGCGGAGCCTGCCGCTGGGTCAGCCTCGGTGCTTGAACCAGCCAGTCACACTCATGCGTTCGCGCTGAGTGGGCAGCACTTCATGGTAAAAGCGGTCACTCAGAAAGGTCACCAGCGTACCACCGTGCGGCAGCACATCCCGGTACGCCCCCTCGCCGGACGCATCCATATATAGACGCAGCTGACCGCCATCCTCGGCTCGCCAGTCCTGATTCAGATACAGGATCGCCGACACCTTGCGGTGCGCAACACCCTGAAACTGGTCCAGGTGTTTGCGGTAGAAACTGCCGGGCGGATAGATGGTCATGTGGCCCTCGAACCCGAACAGCCCCAGATAGAGTTGCCGGTTAATGGCCAGGCGCAAGGATTCCAATGCAGCAAAGTAAGGTCGCTCGGCCGGTGTCTGCGCAGTTTCCTCCAGCCAGTGCACGCGGTCGGTGCGGATCTCAGGGCGCACCTGTAGGTTGGCACCCACGCCGACCCCGGCCTTGCGGAAGCCACCCTCATCCCAGCGGTTTCGCAATTCGAATGCGAGCGCAGCCACTTGTCTTGGTGTCAGGAACTCAGGACACAGGCTCCAGCCGTCCTCGGCCAGACCGGTCGCGATCCGTTCGCAGGGATCGTCGGGTGGAAGCGTGGTGAGTGTGGAAAGGGACATGGGGTTTCCCGCTGAAAGTCGACGCGCCTGTGTATCACGGCGACAGGCGTATTGGGAAGCGATTCCTCGCGCGGACTGAGGAAGGGGTGGCTTGCGACACCCCTTCAGGTTGATCCGGCATCCAGCCGGTCAGTGTTTGATGCGCGCCAGCCCGATCAGTTTAAGTGCCCATTTCTCGAAAATCGGTTCGGACACGCCGGTCTTCATCTTGTGCATAAAATACTTCTCGAACGCGATCTTGGCCGCGTGCACCCACTTGCCCTTTTTGAACCAGGTGACATTGCGCGGTGGAATCTGCGGCACGGCGATAAAGGCGGCACCGGTGTCGCCCAGGTCGGCCAGGCAGAAGGCGTTCCAGGTCGCCTTGGAGGCAACCGGATAGCCGGTAATGTCCGCCTTGATGTTGTGCACAATGGCCGTAACCATCGACTCGATCATATAGCCGGTTTTGGGTGCGCCGGTCGGTACCGGAGTTGCCTCGACCGGCGGGATAGCGATACATACGCCGGCGGAAAAGATGTTCGGGTACTTGGGGCTGCGCTGGTGTTCATCGACAATGACAAAGCCGCGCGGATTGCATAGCCCCTCGACCTTGGCGACCGGGTCCACACCCTTGAACCCGGGTAGCATCATCGAATGCTTGAACTCCAGTTCATGCTGCTTGAACAGTTCGCCCTTTTCGTTGAGTTCGTCGATGAACATTTTACCGGCTTCGACTTTGGTGACCTTGGTATTGGTGATCCACTTGATGTGGCGGTTGCGCAGCTCGTGTTCCAGCAGTCCGCGCGAATCGCCGACGCCGCCCAGACCCAGATGGCCGACATAGGGTTCACTGGTGACGAAGGTGATCGGCACGCGGTCACGTACCTGTTTCTTGCGCAAAGCGGTATCGAGAATGGCCGCATACTCATAGGCCGGACCGAAGCAGCTGGCGAACTGTACTGCGCCGACAATGGCGTGACCGGGATCTTCAACCAGCTTCTGAAAATCCTCGTACGCCTTCTCGGCATGGTCGACGGTGCAGACCGACTGGGTGTAGCCGTTGATCGGGCCGCTGCCGGGAACCTCCTCGAACGCCAGGCGTGGACCGGTGGCGATGAGCAGGTAATCGTAGGGCACCTCTTTGCCATCCTTGAGGATCAGCTTATTGCCGTTGGCATCGATGGTTTCCACCCAACCGGCGATGAAGTTGATGCCATGCTTTTTCAGATACTCTCCGATTGGCAGAGTGATCTGCGCGCGTGTGCGCCAGCCGACGGCCAGCCAGGGATTGGACGGCACGAATTGAAAGAACTCGTTGGCATTGACCACGGTGATCTCGTGCTCTTTGTCCAACACCTCACGCAGCTCGTAGGCTGCTGGCATGCCGCCGATACCGGCACCCAATACGACAATATGAGACATTTATATCCCCCTCCGGACTTCGATCTCGGGCTTGGAACAAGCCTGTAGTCCTGTTTAGCATGTCGCCGGCAGAAAAGAATTGATTTGCATCAGTCTGCTGTAACTAGCTAATTATGTTTGATAAATATAGATAAACCGAGCGGTGGTTGCGGGCGGATCGGTCGTCCGGAAAGATCGGGGTGAGCTGAGGAAGGGGGCCATGGAGACAAAGACTGGCGTTTTCTACGTGGCCTCAGTGTTTGCTGATGGGAAGAATGCGTCTTAAATCCCCGACTGCTGCCAGTTGCTGAACGCCGTCAGCCAGAAGTCGATGTCGGGATAGGCGTTGCCGCGATCTTTGAGGTGTTCAGCCAGGTCAATCATCAGACTGCGGAACTCACGGATCTCCATCTCCCACACGGCCGGATCGATGCCCGGGTTGTCGGCCAGTGCCTCGTTGGCGATGGCACCGGCGCCGCCCCACATGCGCTTGCTGTTCAGGGCGGCGTAAAAGGCATCGGGTGAAGTGGTTTGCAGCGCCGCACATTCACGCAACCAGGCGGCGTGATCGCCGCTGTGGCTATCGAGGATTTCACACAGGCGCTGCAGGCTGTAGTCGAGATCCATGTCTGCCCGCGAACGCGGATCAGGCTCAGGGCTGGTAGGGCAGGGTAACGGCGCCGCCTTCGTCGGGCTGGCAATCGTAGGCCTCGAACATCTGCTGGCCGTTGACGATCTCACTGACGGGTACGACGGTATCGCCGCCGAGGATGACGGCTTCGTTGCGCGCCAGTGTGGCCAGTTCCGTGCTCAGTTTGCGGTAGCTGCGCGGAACCCCGACGATGTTGTCCAACACCGAGACCGTGCTGGTGCCGACCTTGCGGCAGCTGGTCACATCCGCGGCTTCCGCGACCCGGACCTCCGCGGCGCGTTCGGTGGGTTTCACCCAGGAGCAGCCGGCGGCAAAGAGTGTGACAGCGAACAGCGGAAGAAGAGAAAGACGTTTCATGGTTAAGCCTCAAAGGAATCGCCGCGGCCCGCGCCGCGCGGGGGTGATCATACCATTTCGCATGGTCCGGCGCCGAGTGGTGTAACGCCGCGCCGATCACAGTTTGAGCAGGTTCAATTGGGGCGGAACCATGTTCGGGTGTTCCCATTCGGCGCGATTCGCTGCGCTCATGGCGCCCTACATATGCCCGTGACCCGTAGGGCGCATTAGGCCGCAGGCCGTAATGCGCCGAATATGTCCAATTCCGTTGTGTTATGTCAGGCGGCGGTCGTGTGGAGCGGATCAGATTACAGGGTTTGACTCATCCGACGCGATTCGCTGCGCTCATGGCGCCCTACATACGCCTGCGACCCGTAGGGCGCATTAGGCCGCAGGCCGTAATGCGCCGAATATGTCCAATTCCGTTGTGTTATGTCAGGCGGCGGTTGTGTGGAGCAGATCAGATAACAGGGTTTGACTCGTCCGGCGCGATTCGCTGCGCTCATGGCGCCCTACATACGCCTGTGACCCGTAGGGCGCATTAGGCCGCAGGCCGTAATGCGCCCAACATGTCCAGGTGTCGG
>JBFEJM010000164.1:0-5836 GCA_041553175.1 Gammaproteobacteria bacterium
GGACGTTGCGGCAGAAGATAACATCGAAACGGCCCAGCAGACTGTAACTCTGCAATAGATTGGCCTGACTGAAACGCACACGCCCCCGGATTTCGGGGCGCGCCTGCCAACGCCCATCGCGCTGCTGCATGAAGTACTTCTGTTTGCGTTCCTGCGATAGACCGCGCGCCAGCGCAAGGCTGTCATAGGTCGCCTGCTTGGCGTCATGCAGGATGGCAGGTGAGATATCCGTCGCAATAATCTGTACATCGCTCAGACTACCGGGGCGCGCTGCCAGATGTTCCTGCACCGTCATACTGATTGAGTAAGGCTCTTGCCCGGACGAGCAGGCAGCCGACCAGATGCGCGGCGTACGTACACGTCGTTCGGTGAAATCGGGGAAAATATGATTCTTCAGAATATCGAAGGGAAAGGTATCACGGAACCAGAAAGTCTCGTTGGTGGTCATCGCCTCCACAATGCGCTCGCGAAGCTGTCGGTTGCGACCTTCCTGTAGATGTTTCACCAGTTCACCGAGCGTACCCACGCCCTCGTCCGCCATCAGACGCCCAAGCCTGCTCACGACAAGATAATGCTTGTTGTCGCCCAGCACGATACCGCAGGCCTGTTCCAAAAATGCACGGAACGCCTCGTAGTCTTGAGTGGAAAGGGACGCGCGCGTCAAACTGGTGTTCCTTTACGTTGTTAAATTCCTGCGGCGGGAACCCGGTATGCCGGCACCGTTGGGTCTTTTGTTCGACAATTCAGCCGATGAACTGGTGTTTTGCCTTGACCTGCTTCAACACCGCGCCGGCAAGCAGATCCGGCTTGAACTTGGCGATAAATTCATTCGCTCCCACCTTCTGAACCATGGCATTGTTGAATACGCCACTTAACGAGGTATGCAGGAGTACATAAAGTTCATTCAAGCGAGGATCCGACCTCAGCTTCGTGGTAAAAGTGTAGCCGTCCATTTCCGGCATTTCGACATCGGAAATGATCATGGTAAGCGTAGCCAACTTTTCCGGTTCTTCATCAGCCCAGCGCAACAGTATATCCAGGGCCTTTTTTCCATCGGATGCAAGGGTCGATTCGATTCCGAGCTGATCCAAGGTCCGCTTGATCTGATTGCGCGCCACCATGGAATCATCCGCAACAAGGATATGCGGGTGCTGCTCTTCATTCTGTGCAGCGCGGGCGTCAGCCAGAACGCTGTCCGAAATCACTTCCGAGACGCCGATCACTTCGGATAAGACCTTCTCGACGTCGATAATCTCGACCAATTCGCCTTCGACCTCGGTTACCGCAGTCAGGTAGCTTTCACGTCCGGCGCCCTTCGGCGGCGGCATGATCTGTTCCCAGTTCATGTTGACGATGCGGTCCACGACCTTGACCAGGAAGCCCTGCACGGTGCGATTAAACTCTGTAACGATTACGAAACTACCCGTCAGATCAGTCACAGGCCGGCGGCCGACTGCCTTGGCCAGGTCCAGAACCGGAATGGTTTTGCCGCGCATATTGGCAATGCCACGCACAACCGGGTGGGAATGCGGAACGATGGTAAGTGGGGGGCACTGGATGACTTCCTGAATCTTGAATACGTTGAGCCCGAACCGCTGGTTGTTGTCCAGCTTGAACATCAGTATTTCCAAGCGGTTATGACCGGCCAACTGAGTTCGTTGATCGACGCTCGCCAAAACACTGCTCATAGCCAAATCTCCTACGGGGCGCGCATGCACCAGAGTCCCAGCACCGATATCGGCGATTTGGGGTGTTCCTGTATTGTGATTGTGGACGGCACGGCAATTGCATTTTCACTCACCAGTAACGTCGAGGAAATTCGCTATGTACGTGACAAACCGAATATTGCGTGCCCTGTCCGCCTGCCTGATCTATCTTCTCGCCAGTAGCGCACCCGCTTTGGCCGGGGATCAGCAAACCATTCAGGCGCGCGAGGATATTCTGAATGCGGGGCGCGACTATCTGACTACTGCGGCCGCGGCGCAACATACGGGCCGGGTTGAGGTTGAGATGGGACGCCTCGACTCCCGACTTCGCCTGTCCCGGTGCAACCAACCCCTGGAGGCGTTCCAGGCCTCCGGTGCACGTCAGTCTGGCCATACCAGCGTTGGCGTGCGCTGTCCCGACGATGGCGGATGGTCGATTTATATTACGGCCGACATTAAGATTTTTGGGGAAGCACTGGTCACATCCCGGAGTCTCGCCAGAGGTGAATCCCTATCTTCGGATACGGTGAAACTCATCCAAACGGACATCTCGAATCAGAATTATGGCTATTTCAGCACGACTGATGAGGTAGAGGGGATGGTCACCCGCCGCCCGTTACCGGCTGGCACAGTCCTGACACAGACCATGGTCAAGGCGCCCCGCCTGATCCGTCGCGGGGACCGGGTCGTTCTGGTCAACCAACAGGGCGCGATCCAGGTGGAAATGTCAGGCGAAGCAATCTCAGATGGGGCAAAGGGTGACCGTATTCGGGTGCGGGCTTTGAACTCCAAAAATATCGTTGAGGGATGGGTCGAATCAGCAAGCGTCGTAAAAGTGACGCTTTGACGGAAGGGGACGAAAAAGCGCTTAAAGTTATTGAAGTGGCGGACGATATAGGTAACAAGTAGTACAGCTACATGGTGCCTAGGAGAAGTACAATGGCCATAGAAATCAATAACGTCCCCCCTACTTCGACCTCTTCTGTCGACACCGGTGGGAACTCACGGAGCGTCACGAATCCGCCGGTCGATACAGCCTCTGACAAAACCACCAGTCAGGGCACCCGTACAGATCAGGTAAGCCTGACCCCAACCGCCCAGCAGCTGCGCGGATTGGAAGAGCAGATCGCCAACCAGCCGGTGGTCGATACGCAGAAGGTTAATGCAGTTCGGGATGCGCTGGCCAATGGCAGTTTTGAGATCGATCCAAATAGCGTTGCGGGCAAGATGATGAGCCTGGAACGCGCATTGAGTGACATGGGTTAAATCGTTTATGGCCGACCGTGATCAGTATCGCAGCCAATTGTCCGCCTTGTTTCAGGCGGAGCTAGACTGCGCCGCTCGATTGGACGCTTTATTGGCGGCCGAGGCCAACGCCCTCGCCTCCCGTGATGCCGACGCCATGGAACAGGTGATCGCGGATAAACATGCCGTGACCCGGGAGTTCGAGGTTCTCGAAACCCAGCGCAAACAACTGGTCTCATCCTCGGGATTCAGCGATGATCCGATCGGCATGGATGCCTGCATAGCATGGTGTGACGAAGGCGGTGAGATTGCTGGACACTGGCAGGGGCTCATGAGCCGTATCAGCAATTGCCAGCACCAAAACCGAATTAACGGAGCGCAGGTTGACGCCAACCGCCGCTATGTCCAACAGGCCCTGTCACTTCTGCGCGGGCAGGCGCCCCAAACCAGCCTCTATAATGCGACCGGCGCAAATACCTCATCGGGAATTCCCGGCCGCACCCTCGCCAAAGCCTGACGCCTTCAAATCTGCTCGACCAATTTTAATTCCGCCCAGGAGTGCGTATCATTCGCACCACGATAAATATTCGGGTTGGAGTACAACCGGGCAATGGCGGACTCACCGACCTCTGGCACAGCCTCCCAATACCAAGGCCAAGTCGAAAAAGTTACCCATCTTCCCCAGATATTGGGGCTTCTGCGTCGCATTCTTGAGAATCGCGCGCTCCTCAGCGTGCGTATCCCCGGCCATCAAGAAACCTTTCTTAGTCTGCTGCTCCAGGTGGATGCGGAGCAGGGATTCATTTTTTTCGACGAGCTCAATCCCCGTAGCGGGCACGAGTTGCTCAGCGAGGCAGGCCAGTTGCGGGTGCAATGCCAGATTCAGGGTATTTCGCTCAGTTTTACCTGCCCGGTTGAGATCGGTCACGGCAAGACGGGCATCGCCTTTTACAAGGCCCCGTTGCCGACAACCATAAATTACCTGCAGCGCCGCCGCAGTTTCCGTGTTCGAGTGGCTTTTGATATGCAGGTACCGGTGCATCTGCCATGGGACGAAGACGCCATACTGGATGGGGAGTTATTCGACCTTTCAGTCGGCGGGATCGGATTCAACGTCGGCCAGGACGCCAAGTTCGAACTGGGCCAGATTATCGACAGCTGCGCTATTGAGCTGCCCAAGGGTGAAATCATCCAGACTCAGCTCGAGGTCCGTTTTATTCGCGTGGACGAACAGCATCGCACCCAACGCATCGGTGCAAGTTTCGTTGCCCTGACCCCCCAACAGGAACACGCCATTCGCCATTTTGCTACGCAGCTCGAACGCGAAATGCTTCGCCGCAAAGCCAATCGATAGTTTGTACTGCTCATTCAACAGCGTGCTTGATAGCGAATAATCGAGCTGAATTGTGTCGGGCTCAAGCCGGCAGTCCAAGTGGGACTACCCGTTCACTGTTGACCAGTGATTCCACCCGCCAATGACATCAAGGATTTTGCAGTATTGATACTTCTGCTTCCGGTGGACGCGTCAACCCCAGCTTACCGAGTAAATCTCCCATGCCGGCCTGCACACGATAGTAGTTGAACAATCGATCATACTTGGCATTCAAGTACGCACGGCTGGCTTCAAACAATTCGTTGCGTGAATCCAGCAGGTCAAGCAGGCTGCGCTGACCAATATTGAATTGTTTGACATACGCATCCAACGATCGGGTACTGGAATCCACATGCTGTTGAAGGTGGACCAACTGTGCCGTGGTGGCGTTGAACTGATTCCAGGACAACTGAACACTTTCGATCACTTGTCGCTGCGTGTGATTGCGGATTTCACGGGCTTGATCGACCAGATGGGCTGTTTGTCGCTGCCGCGCGCTATCACGACCACCAGAAAAAAGGTTATAACGCATACGTAGCATAACGCTGTGTTCACCGTTAAGCCCGGTTTGCCCGTCGACGTTATCGTTCCAGTTGCTTTCGGCTTCGACATCAAAGCGCGGATAGATGCTATGCCGTGCTGCCTGCTTCTGCGCCTGCGCAGCTGCAACATCAGCCTGGGCCGATTTCAATGTCGGGTGCGCCGCAAGTGCGCGAGCAATGAGTTCGTCCGTGGATGCGGGCACCTGCAATTCATTGTCTTCGGGATATGCCAGGTCCACAGGCATTTCACCGGTTACTTTCTGGAAATTGGCACGTGCATCGTCCAGGTTGGACTGTTCGGTAATCACATTGGCCATTGCCAGAGCCAGACGGCCAGTCACCTGGTCCAGATCAGATCTGCGTCCGACGCCGCTGTCACTGCGCAAGGAGATCTGATCATAGGTCTGTTGATGGGCTTCCAGATTCTGCTTGGCCAGTTGCAGGAGTTCCTCACGGCGCAGTACACCGAGATAGGCCTCGATGGTCTGCAAGGCGGTATTCTCCGCCAAAGCGGCAATTCGGTGTGCAGCCGACTCAACACGTGCGGATTGGCGCTCAACTTCGCTGGCTGTCGCGAAGCCATCGAACAGCATCTGCCGCAGTACCACACCACTCTCGTGACGGGTCAGCCTTCGGTTATCGACATCCGCAGCACGGGTTGCGGGCGTATCGCTGGTTTCGCGCCCGACGCCGGCGGCCAGATCCAGAGTCGGTCCGAACCCGCTCAGGGCCTGGGCCAGCTCTTCGTTGCGGGACATACGCTCATGAACGGCGGCCAATACCTCCGGATGACGCATCAGGGCGTTTTCAACCACCGCATTGAGCGGGGCAGCACAGACACCATAGATCTGCCCCAATACGCTTATAAATATTATTGATTTTAATGCCTTGGATAACACTGCAGGAACTCCAACCGGATCTGACCCGGTTAGCGGCCCGGGTCTCGTGTAACTTGAGAGCTACAGCAAAGA
>JBFEJM010000165.1:0-5831 GCA_041553175.1 Gammaproteobacteria bacterium
GAGAGTGGGTATATCCCGAGGTGATGAGACGCGACCTCGATCCTGGCCTGCTGATGTGGGATATGCACCAGCGCCTGGACACAGACAGGTTGCCGGCGCAACGGACCGTGGTCGAGTTCAAGCTTCGCGGTCTGCCACGCAGTCTCCCGCGAGCAAGCCAGAACATGAAACGCTGGTGGCTCGTTCTGGACAGACAGAACGTCGAACTCTGTTTGACGGACCCAGGCTACGACGTGGACCTGGTGGTCGATGCCGATCTGTTCACCCTGACGCGCGTCTGGATGGGTGAGCAGCGGCTACAGGAAGCCCAGCGAGACGGCACAGTAGCCTTACTGGGCCCGACGTCGCTGGTCAGCGCATTTCCTGGATGGTTGAAACTGAGTGTTTTCGCACGAGACGAGGGCGCGCGATGACTAGCGTTACGCTACACAAGAATCTTTTGCGCGTTAACCGATCAAACAGATCAGAGCACCTGAGACTCAACCGGTTCGCGGATTCAACGTTCTAGAATCCACTGCAGCAGCGCTGCGAATCTCCTGCCTCGACCCATACGTCAACGCATGTCCTGACGCCGATCCCGAATACGCTCACGCTGCTCCGGCGTCATTTTCTCCCAACGCTCACGCCACTGCGCTTTCATGGCATCGCGTTCCTCGGGTGACATCTCACGCCATTGATCGCGCTTCTCGCGAAACGACTGTTTCTGCTCCGGCGTCATGTTCTGCCAGCGCTCGCGCAGGGCCTCTTTGCGTTCGGGCGGAAGATTCTTGAAGCGTTTGAAGTTCTCGCGGATGCGTTGCTGTTCTTCCGGCGGCAGCTGCCTGAAGCGTTCGTGACGTTCGCGCAGAGTGGCCTTTTGTTCCGGACTGAGTTTCTTCCAGCGTTGGAATCGTTCCCTGGCCTGCGCCTGCTGCTCGGGCGTCATGGCCTGCCAGCGTTCGACGCCTTTGCGCAGACGTTCCTGACGCTCGGGTGGTAAATCCTGCCAACGCTCGGCAAAGGGTTTGAGCACCTGCTGCTCTGTTTCGCTGAGCGCATCCCAGTCGGCGCCGGCGGCGTGCGCAGCCATCGGTATAGCGAGTGCGAGCAGCAGCGCAAGCGTGCTCAGTCGTCTTACGGGCAACCTGATCATCGTCTTACTCATGGCCTGTCTCCGTGCGGGCGGCCGGCGCCATCCCATCGGTCACTTCATCATTCAGCTCGGCGTTCAGCTCGGCATCCAGCCAGTCCGGGTCGGCCTCGTCCCAATCGGCCAGAAACTCGAGCAGGGCGGCATCGGGCAACGACACATCCTGCGCGACAGCACCCATCGGTGCCGCGAGTGCGAGCGCGAGCAGCGCGCACTCAGCCGGCGTCGTTTTCACTGGACAGCCAGTCATAGAATTCGAGATCCTCGTAAAGTTCGATACCGTCACCGGACACCAGCATTTCGAAGTCATCCGCGTTCAGCCCGTTGTTACTCGGCATCTGCTGCCACCACAGACTCACGGCAACAACCAGTGTGGCGGCGACCGCCCAACCCGCGATTGGCTGCCAGCGTGATCGGGGCTTCAGTTCATCGAGCGCGCGATGCCGTGCCGCCGACAGACGCGCGCTGACATTCGCGTCCAGCGTATCGAGCTGCTTATCCAGCTCGGCACGCACTTTCTGCTGTATGTCGGTATCGCGTTGGTCGTTCATCGATGTTTCTCCAAATGTTCACGCAGGCGGGCAGTGGCGCGCGACAGATGGGTTTTCACACTGCCTTCCGAACACTTCATCGCATAGGCGGTCTGTGCCACATCCAATCCTTCCCAGATGCGTAACAGGAAGGCCTGCTGTTGGCGCTGCGGAAGTTCGCCCAAAACCTCGACCAGATCCTGCATGGCAGCGGACTGTGCGAGTTGTTGCATGGGCTCATCCGCCTCGGCCCCGGCAAAGTCCGGTTCGGCCGGCTCACCCTCATCGTCACGCGTCTTCCAATCACTCCACCAGCTCAACCAGCCGCGACTGACCTTGCCCCGCCGATGCCAGTCGTTGATGCGGTTGTTCAATATCCGGTAGAACAGCGGCGGCCATTCGTCCGGATTGCGCTGCGCATACTTCTGCACCAGTTTCAGCATCGCGTCCTGCACAATGTCGAGCGCGTCGTCGCGGTTGCGCGTGGCCAGTTCGGCGATACGGAACGCCCGACGCTCGACATCGGCGAGAAAGCGATCGAGTCGCCGGGCTGTTTCCGCATCATCCGTCATGGAACCGTTATCAGTTGTCCCTTCGCGCGGCTAATGGTGCACGTGTTTCTAGCGACGATCCAGCCGACGGTCGATGCGGTCACCCTTGCGATCGAGGTGGCGTTCGATACGATTGCCTTTGTGGTCCATTCGGTGTTCGATACGATCACCCTTTCTGTCCAACCGATTGGCCAGACCGTAACGACCGGCGTCTTCGGCGCGCTCCGCGCGACGGTCGAGCACATCATTGATATGATCGCCACGGCGGTCGAGCCGGTTATCGATGCGCTCGCCACGGACATCCAGACGATGGTCGATACGGTCGCCGAGATCGGGGCCGGCCCAGGCACTGCCGGCAAAGCCGATCAGGGTGGCGGCGATCAGGGTGATTCGAGTGATTTGGTGGTTCATGTCGTTACTCCTGGTTTTTGTGGGCTTCAGGGGTAACAACGCAGCCGCCGGCCTGCGGTTGACAGCCGTGGGCAGGTTTTTTCGTCGCCAACCATAACCAACTGAATAAAATAGGTTAATTATTTCTGAGACCGCACGCGGCAAGCGTTCCGTAGCGTCTGATAAACACAGCCAATCGCTTTAATCAAGCCCCAAATCGATTTTTATACACAGCCTGGAAGAACATCCGTCAACGCCATCGCCGACCCCTCGACAGTTGTCAACCGCGGACCCCGAAAGATCTTATATACATGTTTTTAAACAAGTAAAACTATCGGACAGGAAGTGACCGATTTAACAGAAGTGCAACACTGGTGCGGCTTCGGGGGTTTTGACCCCAAAGCATCCACAAAGTTATCCACAGATTTTGTGGATAACCAGTGAGACCCAATGGACATAAGGACTTATCTCTTTTAGGTGAGATCTCGCATCAATCATGATCGCTAACCAGGACTGTTCGGCTGCTTCCAATGCGTGAACCTATTCTACGTGTCGCCGTGCCCTCGCCGCTGTATCGCCTGTTCGATTACCTGCCTCCCAAAAGCTGGTCGGGCGATGCGCATTCGGGCGCGCGCGTTGTCGTGCCGTTCGGCCGCACGCGCACAGTTGGGATTCTGATCGAGCAGGTCGCGACCAGCGACATCGACCCGAAGCGGCTCAAACGCGTGGCGGAGATTATCGACGATGCGCCGCTGTTACCGGCCGATATTCTGGCCATGGCGCGTTGGGCTGCCGACTATTATCACCACCCGCTCGGCGAGGTCCTTGCCGGCAGTCTGCCGGTGGCGCTACGGCGCGGCAAAGCGGCGCGGGCGCAGGCGGAATCGCTGTGGCGGATCACCGCGCAGGGCAAGATCGCCACGCCTGAGGTGCTGGCGCGGGCACCCAGGCAGGCACACGCCCTGGCTCTGCTGACGCAGCAGCCGGAGGGGTGCGATCGCGCTCAACTTACTGCAGCAGGTATCACTGCGCCGGCGCTGAAGGCGCTGATCGAGCGCGGTTTCGTCGAACGCCTCGAACGTGCCGTACGCAGTATCAATTCCACTGTCAGCCCTGCATCGCCGCCCGAACTGAACCCCGCCCAACACAATGCCGTTGACGCCATCCGGTCCGCCAGCGGCGGGTTTCGGTGTTTTCTGCTGGAAGGCGTCACCGGCAGCGGCAAGACCGAGGTCTATCTGCAGGCGATTGCCGACACCCTGAGCGCGGGCCGGCAGACGCTCGTGGTGGTTCCCGAAATCGGCCTGACGCCGCAGCTGCTCGAGCGCTTCCGCCGCCGCCTCGGCGTCGAGCCCGTCCTGCTGCACTCCGGACTCAATGAGACGGAACGCCTGAATGCCTGGCTGGCCGCACGCGCCGGTGAGGCCACCGTCATCATCGGGACCCGCTCGGCCGCCTGGGTGCCGCTGGCCCGACCCGGCCTGTTCATTGTCGACGAGGAGCACGACGGTTCGCTGAAACAACAAGAGGGTTTCCGCTATTCCGCCCGCGACCTGCTGGTGTGGCGCGCCCACCGCGACGGCGTGCCGATCGTACTGGGCTCGGCCACACCCTCGCTGGAGACACTGCACAATACCCGCCTGGGGCGCTACCAGGATCTGCCCCTGCCGGAACGCGCCGGCAATGCGGCCGCGCCGCACCTGCATCTGCTCGATGTGCGCAACCAGCAACTGGACGAAGGGCTGTCGCCGGCACTGCTGCGAAGAATGGGCGAGCATCTGACCCGCGGCAACCAGGTGCTGCTGTTCCTGAACCGGCGCGGTTTCGCCCCCACCCTGCTCTGTCACGCCTGCGGCTGGGTGGCCGAATGTCGCCGCTGCGACGCGCACCTCACCCTGCACCAGCATCAGGGCATTCTGCGCTGCCATCACTGCGGCAGCCAGCAGTCGCTGCCGAGCCAGTGCCCGCAGTGCGGCTGCGCCGATCTGCGCGCGGTCGGTGCCGGCACCGAACGCGTGGGCCGCGCACTGGACCGGCACTTCCCGGATATTCCGCATATCCGCATCGACCGCGACAGCACCCGCCGCAAGGGCCAGCTGGAAGACCTGCTGGAACAGGCGCGCAGCGGCGATGCCCGCATCCTGCTCGGTACCCAGATGCTGGCCAAGGGACATCACTTTCCCGGCGTGACCCTGGTCGGCATTCTGGAGGCAGATCAGGGTCTGTTCAGTGCCGACTTCCGCGCCGGTGAACGGCTCGCCCAGCAGATCATTCAGGTGGCCGGGCGCTCCGGCCGCGCCGACCGCGCCGGCGAGGTGCTGATTCAGACCTATCACCCCGATCACCCATTGCTGTTGCAGCTGGTCAGCGCCGGTTATTCCGCCTTCGCCGAAGCGGCACTGGCCGAACGCGAGGCCGCCGGACTGCCACCGTTCAGCAATATCGCGCTGTTGCGCGCCGAGGCCACCGACGCCAGCGCGCCGGACCGCTTTCTGACCGACGCGGTGGCGGCCGCCGGCCAACCGCCGCCCAGCGGCATCGAATGCTGGGGACCGGTGCCCTCACCGATGGAGCGCCGCGCCGGCCGTTATCGCGCCCAACTGTTGCTGGTGGCACGTGAACGGAAAACCCTGCACCGGCTGCTCGGCGACTGGGTGCCCAAGCTCACCGGCCTCAAGTCCGCCCGCAAGGTGCGCTGGTCGTTGGATGTGGACCCGATCGATCTGTTCTAAACAGCGAACCGCCCGGTTGCACTATTCCGGGGACACCGGATAATAGCCGCCTTCGATCGATCCCCGGATTGATCCCCGATCGCGCTTTGAATCCCGGCGACAACGCATGAGAAACCACCTGATACAGCTTCTGACCGACGCCGTGCACGGCCTGCAGGCGGGCGGCGGTCTGCCCGCCGACGTCGAGATCGGCATCCAGGTCGAGCGTACCCGCGACCGCGCCCACGGCGATTTCGCCAGCAATGTGGCGATGACTCTGGCCAAGGCCGCCAAAGCAAAGCCGCGCGACATCGCCGCGCGAATCATCGCCGCCCTGCCGGCCTCGGCGCAGGTGGAAAATATCGAGATCGCCGGTCCCGGCTTCATCAATTTTCACTTGAGCTCCGCGGCCTACCACACCCTGGTCAGCGACGTGCTGGAACAGGGCGCGCGCTTCGGCCGCAGCGATCTCGGCGCCGGGCGTTCCGTCCAGGTCGAATTCGTCTCGGCCAACCCGACC
>JBFEJM010000166.1:0-5811 GCA_041553175.1 Gammaproteobacteria bacterium
CTCGATCAGTTCCAGGGATCGCAACCAAAGCGTGTCGGTGAGTTGCGCACTGAGGCAATGCGCGCAGCAAGCGAGGCCGAACTCAAGCGATTGGCTGAGGCGCTGGCAGCCGGGTTCCGGGTCGATCTGCCCCAGGTCACTGAGGAGCAGGCCTGCGGCAGCGAGATTCTGTTGCAACTGTTACAGCGCCTCGATCTCCCGACCGATCTTGCGCCGAAGATTGAGGCCATCAAGGATCAATGTGAGGACCGCGCGAACTTCGATGCCCCCAAAGTGCTGCGTGATCTGGCAACGCTTATCGCCGATATGCGGGCGCGCCTGCAGCGCGAGAAAGAGGAAATCGAGAGTTTCCTGAAACAACTGACCGATCGTCTGCAGGATATCGACAGCCATGTGCGCGGTGCGGAGACGGCGCGTGTCGAATCCTATCGAAGCGGTATCGATCTGGGTGACGCCGTGCAGGAGCAGGTGCGCGGCATCGAGAGCAGTGTTCTGGAGGCGGAAGCGCTCGATGTTCTGAAACAGACCGTGCAGCGCCGTATCGATGCGATTCTGGATCATGTCGAACAGCATCGCGTAAAAGAGGAATTACGCAACAATCAGGTTGAAGCACAGGTGCGTGATCTGACCGCACGCATCGGTGAAATGGAATCCGAGTCGGCCAAGCTGCGCGAACGTATACATGAAGAGCGCAGTCAGGCGCTGACCGATGCATTGACGGGCATTCCCAACCGGCTTGCCTATGAAGAGCGGGTCGCACAGGAGTTTGCGCGCTGGAAGCGTTTCGCGACGCCGCTGGCGCTGCTGGTATGGGACGTGGATCATTTCAAGCTGATCAATGATCGTTACGGCCATAAGGCCGGTGACAAAGTGCTCAAAGTCATTGCCGAGACGCTGGCAGAGAAGATTCGCGAAACCGATTTCCTGGCGCGCTATGGCGGTGAGGAGTTCGTGCTGGTGATGACCGGAACGACACAACCGGCAATACTCGACGTCGCCGACAAATTGCGTCAGGCGATCGAAACGTGCGGCTTCCATTTTCGTGGCGAGTCCGTCAACATCACCATCTCCTGCGGCATTGCCGAGTTCAGGGAAGGTGACAGCATCGAGACGGTGTTTGAACGCGCCGATGCGGCGCTGTACCAGGCCAAAGAGGCCGGGCGCAACCGCTGTATGTCCGCTGACATTTAGTTTTACTTGAACGCATCGCCCGGATGCGGCATCGAACTTTTCCGCTGCTGTTGCAGTCGCCCGTCAAAATCCAATCAGCGGACTACCCGCCAGCGCGAGTTTCAATCGTTTTTCCTCTCCCGCATCAATCAAAATTGTCCAGACTCTGACGCACTTGACGTAAATCAAGGCGCCATCCTGGTGCGCACCGTATTTCTATGCCACCGCGAGAAGAACGCAAGGGGCGGTATGTTGGCCGATGGCTCCAACCACCAGGAGGATCTAGCATGAGCGGTACGTTTACCAAATCCATGGCACGCAACATCTTTTACGGTGGCAGCGCGTTTTTCATTCTGCTGTTTCTGGCGTTGACCTTCGATACCACCAGAGCGATGCCGGAACGCGACAATCGCGAAAATCTGACCCCGCAGGTCGTGTTGGGCAAGAAAGTATGGGAGGACAACAATTGCATCGGCTGCCATACGTTGCTGGGTGAGGGCGCCTATTTCGCACCTGAGCTCGGTAATGTCTATGTCCGGCGCGGTGGTGATTTCATCAAGGCGTGGATGAAGATGCAGCCGACCGGCGCGCCCGGTCGTCGGCAGATGCCGCAGTTCAATCTCAGTGAAGAGGAGCTCGATGCCATCGTCGCCTTCCTCAAGTACTCGTCTGAGATCAATGCCGCCAACTGGCCACCGAACGTCGAAGGTTGAGGGGAGAATCGGACATGCAATTTCAATCGCAAGCGGTCGCCAAGCCGTATTTCATTGCCGCCATCGGCCTGTTTATCGGTCAGATCCTGTTCGGTCTGATCATGGGTCTCCAATATGTTGTGGGCGATTTCCTGTTTCCGGAAATCCCTTTCAACGTGGCGCGTATGGTCCATACCAATCTGCTGATCGTCTGGCTTCTGTTCGGCTTCATGGGTTCAGCCTACTACCTGATTCCGGAAGAGGCTGAGACCGAGCTGTACAGCCCGAAGCTGGCGCTGGGTCTGTTCTGGATTTTCCTGGTGGCGGGCGCACTGACAATTCTGGGTTATCTGCTCGTTCCCTATGCCGCGCTGGCCGAGATGACCGGCAACGATCTGTTGCCGACCATGGGGCGTGAGTTTCTGGAGCAGCCGACAATAACCAAGGTCGGTATCGTCATCGTGGCACTCGGCTTCCTGTTCAATATCGGTATGACATTGCTGAAAGGGCGCAAGACCAGTGTGAGCCTCGTGATGATGGTCGGCCTGATCGGTCTCGCCTTGCTGTTTCTGTTCTCGTTCTACAATCCAAGCAATCTGGTCAAAGACAAGTTCTACTGGTGGTGGGTGGTGCATCTCTGGGTGGAAGGCGTGTGGGAGTTGATTCTCGGTTCCATCCTGGCCTTCGTGCTCATCAAGATCACCGGTGTCGACCGCGAAGTGATCGAGAAATGGCTGTATGTCATTATCGCCATGACGCTGATCACCGGCATTATCGGTACCGGCCATCACTACTACTGGATCGGGACACCGGATTATTGGCAGTGGTGGGGTTCCGTATTCTCCGCACTGGAGCCGATCCCGTTCTTCATGATGACGGTATTCGCCTTCAATATGGTGAACCGCCGGCGCCGCAACCATCCGAACAAGGCCGCAACCTTATGGGCATTGGGTACGGCGGTCATGGCATTCCTCGGTGCGGGTGTGTGGGGCTTCCTGCACACGCTTTCGCCGGTCAACTACTACACTCACGGGACTCAGATCACCGCGGCGCACGGTCACATGGCCTTCTACGGCGCCTACGTGATGATTGTGCTGACCATGATCTCCTACGCCATGCCGCTCATGCGCGGACGGGCGGCGGCCAACAGCGAGAAATCACAGGTGCTGGAGATGTGGTCGTTCTGGCTGATGACGGTGTCCATGGTCTTTATCACGCTGTTTCTTACCGCTGCCGGTGTGCTGCAGGTCTGGTTGCAGCGTTACAGCGATGCACCTCAGGCCTTCATGGTGGTGCAGGACAAGATCGCCCTGTTCTACTGGATGCGCGAGATAGCCGGTGTGGTGTTCCTGATCGGGCTGGTGCTGTATGTGATGAGTTTCTTCACCGGCAGCAAGGATCCCGAAGCGGTTCAGACCTGAAGTGTGGCCGGCGGATGAAGGTGGCACCTGTCCGCCGGTTTTTTTCGTACACGGTTTAATTGAGAAGGCTCTGAACGCGACGGCGCTTCATGCGCTATCGCGTTCAGATTCTGTGTACTAGTTGCAGCACCCCCGCCATGGATTCCGCCGCAAACTCCGCGCTCGTACGCCCCACTCATCCACCGGGTGATCTGGCAATCTGGTTCTTCATCCTGGCCGAATTGCTGGTGTTTGCGGTGTTCTTTCTCGCCTATGCCTGGACCCGTCACGCAAACGTCGAGCTCTTCGATGAATTTCAGTTGACCCTTGATCGTCGCGCCGGCGTTATCAACACGCTGGCATTGCTGACCAGCAGTTATGCCGTGGTGCGGGCGGTTGCGGCGATACGCAGCGACCTGCGCAGAGCCTGCGTGGGCTGGTTGCTGGTGGCGCTCATGCTGGGCGGCGTATTTCTGCTGGTGAAATTGCTCGAATACCAGCATCACTTCGAACTGGGTATAAATCTGCGCACCAATATTTTCTATATGTTCTACCTTTCCCTGACTTTCTTTCACTTCATGCATGTCGTGATGGGTATGATCATTCTCATTGCGATCACCTTCAAGGCGCGGCGCGGCGCTTATAGCCCGACACAGCATACCGGCGTCGAAACCGGTGCGAGTTATTGGCATATGGTCGATCTGGTCTGGCTGATACTGTTCCCGCTGGTCTATGTGATGCGCTGACATGCATGTTCGACAGACATCCAATCCGCTTCTAAAGCCCTGCAGCTGGGTGTGGTTGCTGCTGTTGGGGCTGACGCTGGTGACTTTCTCACTCGGCGAGCTTGGTTTCGACGGCCGCGGTACAGCGGCCGTGGTGCTTGGCATCGCGGCACTCAAGGCGCAGCTGGTGGCCGATCACTTCATGGGTTTGCGCGCGGTCGCCGGGTTCTGGAGGCCGCTCATATTCATATATCTGGTGCTCGTCGCCGTCGGTATCGGCCTGGCCTTCTAGCGGGCATTCGGGTGACAAAAATACGACGAATCTCGCACTCACCTGATTTATGTCAAGGTGACCAACCGGTCCCTTGGTGTTTCATGGTAGCCAGAGTGATATCGCGCCGCGAGAGGGCCCGATGGACAGCAAGGTGAAACCACTGCAGCGTTCTGATGGCACGGGTATTCCCCATTATTGGCCGCAAGCCAATGAGATCGACCTGTTCGAGCATGCCTATCGCAATCGGTTGCCGGTATTGATCAAAGGCCCGACCGGCTGCGGCAAGACGCGTTTTGTTAGGCACATGGCGGCTCGATTGGGGCGTCCGCTTTACACCGTATCCTGCCACGATGACCTGACGGCCGCCGATCTGGTGGGGCGTCACCTGATCGGTGATGGCAGTACCTTCTGGAGCGACGGCCCTCTGACCCGTGCCGTGCGCGAAGGCGCGATCTGCTACCTGGACGAAGTCGTCGAGGCGCGCAAGGATACGACCGTGGTGTTGCACCCGCTGACCGATGATCGTCGCATTCTGCCGATCGAGCGCACCGGCGAACTTCTGCATGCACCGCCCGAGTTCATGCTGGTGGTGTCCTATAACCCGGGCTACCAGAACCTGTTGAAGGGTATGAAGCCCAGCACGCGACAGCGCTTTCTGGCCCTGCGCTTTGGTTTTCCCGAACCGGATCTCGAGACCGCGATCGTGCAGGATGAGACCGGTATCGAACCCTTGCTGGCGAAGCGTCTGGTTGCGCTCGCCAACAGCCTGCGTGCATTGAAGGATCACGATCTTGAAGAGGCCGCGTCGACCCGTCTGCTGGTGTATGCCGCAACACTCATGCGCGGTGGCATGGCGCCACTGGACGCATGCCTGGCGGCGCTGGTCGAACCGCTGACGGATGATGAAGAAACCGCCGCGGCACTGCGAGACGTCGTCGATGCCACCTTCGGACATTGAACGGCGTAGCGAAGAAATGCCGCCAGGCACGGCATTGGCGACCACCGCAGAGGTGTTGTATCTGGTCAATCTTCTGCTCGTGCCGGGGCTCGCATTCATTGCGCTGGTTGCGCTCTATGTAAAGTACCGCGTGACCGCGCCGGCGCTGGCGCGCTGCCATTTGCGGCAGACATTGTCCGGCAGCATCTGGGCAGGTGTGCTGCTGATATTGGTGAACGGATTGATTTTGGCGTTGGGTGGGTACGATGCCCCCGGTACCTGGGTTGTACTGATCGTCTATTTCACGACCTGTCATGCAACCCTGGTTCTGCTCGGCGTACTGGGGCTGGCAAAGGCCATGGCAGGCCAGCCGTATCGATATCCCTTGATCGGGCGAGTATGCGAATGAAGCGTTCGCGCATTCTGCCCGCGATGTGTAAGGAGCGACAATGAGTACTTCCAGTCCCGATACAGAAGTGTGGCTGCGTGAGGTCACGACACCGCTGGGTCAGGCGCGCGTACCCTGCCGGCAATGCAGTCTGCAGGCCGTTTGCGATACCTTGACCACGCCGGGTGAAGACAACGGTATTATTCAGCGCAGCCGGGTCGGCAG
>JBFEJM010000167.1:0-5751 GCA_041553175.1 Gammaproteobacteria bacterium
GACCGGCTGGTTGTCTGCTGTTCCGTTCACTGTGTGGAAGATCAGGTGTCAGTCAGCTATTCCAGAAACCCTTTGGTTGATCGCAGTTTGCGTCATTCCGTGCGCGACGGCATCGCCTACTCCGCGATGTCCGGCGGCGGTGAAACCTATTTCTCCGCGTTTGCGTTGTTTCTGAAAGCCAGCGCGCCGCAGGTCGCCGTGCTGGCGACGCTGCCGCCTTTGCTGGGTTCGCTCGCGCAGCTCCTGTCGGCCTGGCTGGTGCGCCGACTGCGTCACCGCAAGCGTTTGATCATGTCGGCGGCGCTGCTGCAGGCGCTGACATGGTTCCCGTTGATACTGCTGCCGCTGGTATTCCCGGAGCATGCTGTCCCTTTGCTGATTGCCAGTGTCACGCTCTTCTACGCCATGGGCAATCTGGCCGCGCCGCCCTGGATCAGTCTCATGGGGGATCTGGTGCCCGAGCGTAAGCGCGGCCGTTACTTCGGACGCCGCACTCGATTGGCGACGATGACGGCGTTTATCGCCTTGGTCGTCAGCGGTGTCATCCTTCATATCTGTGATGCGTCCGGCTGGGCGCTGTTGGGGTTCGTGGCGATTTTCCTGATCGCCGCTATCGCGCGTCTGGTGTCGGTTTACCATCTGAGCCTGATGCACGAGCCCGACATGGTGCAGCCGGCGGCAGTTGATCCCGCACCCCATCCCGGCCGGCTGCGCGATTCCCATGCCTGGCGCTTCACCCTGTTCGCGGTCTGCATGCAGGGCGCGGTCGCCGTGGCTTCACCCTTCTTTGCCGTCTATATGCTGCGTGATCTGCAGTTCTCCTATCTTCAGTTCATGGCCAACACGGGCATGGCGGTGATGGTTCAATTCCTGACGCTGAACACCTGGGGCCGAATCAGCGATGTCTTCGGCAACCGCCTTATTCTGGTGACCACCGGCGCCATGATCCCGATATTGCCTGCGCTCTGGCTGGTGTCCGATAATTTCTGGTATCTGCTCGGCGTGCAGGTGATCTCCGGACTGGGCTGGGCCGGTTTCAGTCTCAGTGCGGGCAATTTTCTCTACGAACTGGTGCCGAGCGAACGCCGCAGCAGCTACCTGGCAATCCATAATGTGCTGGTCGCGATCGCCGTGTTCACCGGTGCCATGTTCGGTGCGCTGCTGGTGCGGGAATTGCCGCGGATACTGGATGCGTTCGGCCTGGTCTGGGCCTGGCCCAGCATGCTGCTGGGACTGTTCGCGCTGTCGTCTGTGTTGCGGCTATTGGTGGCGGCGATGTTCCTGCCGCGATTGGAAGAGGTCAAGCTGCCACGCCGGCGTATGTCGCCGCGGCAATTGGTATTCCGGGTGACGCGGTTCAATGCCTTCTCGGGTCTGGTCTATGAGGTCGTCTCCATGTTTCGCCGCACCCCGTTGCCCGAGGTCGACAGCGAGACCCTGGATAGCCGGAAGTGATGAGGCTACTGCAGGCTGACGAATACCGTGACTTCCTCACGATCGTGATAGAGCTGCTTGCAGGCGAGCCGGTAACCGAGACCGGCCTGAGTCAGATGCTGTTCCACCCGCTCCAGACAGAGCATCACTTCCTGGTAACGTTTTTTCATCGGCAGTTTGAGATTGAAGACAGTGCGCCGGCACCAGCCGTCGCACAGCCAGCGGCTGGCGAGTTCGGCGATCCGTATCGGCTGTTCGACGATATCGCAGACCATCCAGTCCACCGGCGTCTCGGGCCGAAAGTGGAAGCCGTCCTCGCGGCGGTGCTCGACCAGACCGGATTCCAGCAAGGCCGGTGCCATCGCTCCGTTGTCGACGGCGATCACCTGCATGCCGCGCTGCAGCAGTTGCCAGGTCCAGCCGCCGGGCGCGGCGCCAAGATCGACGGCGCGCATGCCGGAACGTAATTCGGACGCGCGCTCGTCCGGACTGAGAAAGGTCAGTAACGCCTCCTCCAGTTTCAGCGTGGAGCGGCTCGGTGCGCCGCCGGGAAAACGCAGGCGCGGAATACCCATGGGATACGGACTGCTGTTCACGCAATCGGCGATACCGACATAGGCCGCAGTCGTCGACATAAAACAGACGTGTAATCGGCGTGTGGGGTGTGTGTCGGTTTGCTGCAGGTGGACCGCCGAGATCAAGGCCGACCGCAGCGGTCGTTCGATCTTTCGGCACAGCGCCTGCAGCTCTTTGCCTTCGTTGGTATCAGCAGTCTCCAGAACCAGTTCATCGGCCCGCTGCGAGTCTGTTCCACAGGCGGCGACCAGTCCGGAAATGCGATCGGTGATCTGAAGATCATTGGCGAGCGCCAGGATGCGGAACCATTGACGGGTGAAAATAAGCTCCGTGAAGGGCAGGGACAGATGCAGCTTTTCCGCATCGGCGCCATCCGTGGTCACGAACACGGCATAGGCCGCGCCGGTCTTGGCCTTGCAGTACCCGCTTACGTCCAGTGCGGCGGCGCGGGCCTGGATTTCGCTCGCGCACTCGGATTCAAAGCCGGGACGACAGTGCAGGAAGAGGCCATGCATATCAGTCCGGCGAATGGCCGGTCCAGCGAATCTTCGATTTCTCGAGACTGTTCATGCTGAATGGCTCGGCCTCGATACAGAAGGCGCGAAAAGGCATGAATCTCCCTGGGGAAAACTCGGGCGGCGGTAGAAATTGTTTGGCCGCGGGACCGAGACGCTGTAGCGCATCAGACCTTCAAAATGGCATTGCGCCAGGGCTTCTTCTACCGGTATATCGCTGCTGAACATGGAGTTCCCCCGCCTTCAGATGTCATGATTCCGGTTACCGACCTGTATTGCAAGCCCGCCGGTCGTTCGCCGTGTGCCCCAGCCATGACGGCGTTCAGGTCGCGCAACGACCGGACCGGCCACTGGACCCCATGTCGCCTGTTGCCGATAATATGCCGTCGTATTTCGAAGTGATTTCAGGAACCAGTTGCCATGAACAGTTCAAAGCCAATGTCGTTAATGGATTTCGTCACCGCCGCACGGGCGCAGGTCAAGGAGGTCGCGCCTGCCGATCTGAAACAGATGCTGGAAAAGAAGCCCGATATCCTGCTGGTCGATGTGCGTGAGTCCAGCGAGCACGAACAGGGCCATATCCAGAATGCGCATCTCGTCCCGAGGGGCATTCTGGAGGCCGCGGCCGATCTGAACTACCCGAAGCACCTCGAATGCCTGTACACCGCGCGTGAACAGCCGGTCGTACTGTACTGTGCAACCGGCGGCCGTTCGGCCATGGGTGCGGTCACCCTGAAGATGATGGGTTTCCAGGATGTCTACAGCCTGGCTGGCGGATTCACCCGCTGGCAGGAAGAGGGCTGCCCGGTGGTGCAGGAGGCACGCTTCGTCTGACGCCCGCACGGCAATCAGGCGCGCGATCGAAAAAGGCCGGCGCTTTTGGCGCCGGCCTTTTCGTTGCTGCAGATTCGACGTTCAGTGGCTCTGTTCGTGCGGTGCCTGAATGATCGGACGGAAGAATTGATCCAGATACCAGGCTGCCGCAGAGAAGAGCAGGCCACCCAGGGCGACGCTGTTCAGCAGTGACTCGTGCTGCTGCCGGGCCAGCAGACTCACGTATTCACCGGTGATCATGAAATAGACAGCGGCGGCGAAAACGGCCACGCCGACGGCCATGCTGATAATCAGGATGCGGTGTAAACGGTCGCCGTTCAGGTTGCCGAAAATGCTCATGTAGAACCTCTCTTGACTGCGGTGATGAATCGAATGGCAGTCATATTAGCGAACAGCGATTCACTAATAATTGATCAAGATCAAGCTGTATAAGCCATTGTTATTAAATTGATTTCTTGGGCGATGCCGAGGGCAGGGAGGCGATAGGGGAGTGGCCAGCCTCATTCAGCGAAAATGATGGCGCGGTTGCGGCCGGCATGCTTGGCCTGATACAGCGCCTGGTCGGACTGGCTCAGCCATTGAGCGGGCTCGGTCATGTCCTCGGTGACGTCGGCCAGCCCGAGGCTGATGGTGTAGCGGATCTCCAGCTGTTCAAAGGTGACGACGGTGGCCTCAATCCGTTTGCGCAATCGTTCGGCCAGCACCATGCCCTGTTCCGCCGAAGTGTTGACCAGAATGACGCCGAATTCCTCGCCACCGTAGCGGCCGGCGATATCGGTTGTGCGGATGCTCTCGCGCAGGATTCTCGACGTCACGCGAATGACTTCATCACCGGCCTGGTGACCATAGGTATCGTTCACCTTCTTGAAGTGGTCGATATCGAACATGATCAGGCTGCAGGGGTGACGCGTACGTCTGAAGCGCGCGAATTCGCCCTGCAGGCACTCTTCCCAATAGCCGCGGTTATTGAGCTGGGTCAGGCGATCGGTACGGGACAGCGCGGCGAGCTGTTCGTTTGCCTGTTCCAGCGCCGTTTTGCCGATGGCGATATCGGTGACGTCATAGATAATGATGCCGACGTGATTGACCGCGCCATCGGCGGACACCAGCGGAATGATGGTGATGTTCTGATACATGAATTCCGCGGTGCCGGTAATCGGGCGGTAATTCTTGAACCGAAGCAGATAGGGGCGTTGTTCCCAGGTGGTGAACGAACGGCTCTCCAGCATGAAGACGGAATCGACTTTGCGTCGCAGCCAGTGCTCGGGTATCGCGGGGAATGTCTCGAACAGATTGTTGCCAATGACATAGGACGATGCCTGTCCACTGTGGTTTTCCATAAAGCCGTTCCAGACGCGAACCATATAGTCGCGATCCAGCACCAGCAGACCCACATCGATGGTCTGCAGCATATCCATCAGCCAGTGGAGTTCGCGGATGTCGAGCTCGTTCGTGTCCATCAGCTGTCAGCCGCCATAGTACGAAACCCGCTCATTCAGAGCGTCAACGGAGTCTTCGCTGAACAGCAGCATCAGGTCGCAATTGATATTGCGGTTCTCGATCCTGTAGCCGATTTCGATCGCCAGCGTGCGCTTCCAGCGTGAAGCATTGCGGCTCAGCAGTTCGTCGATGTTCACATGCCGTCCCAGTACCGTCGGATGTCCCTGACTGAAATTGACGTCAAGCTGCATGGAAACGCCCTTGAGGCAGGCGCCGATCAGGATGCTGGCGATATCCATCAGCAGTTCCAGTTCGACGGTGTCGTCGATCTCGCCCTGATGTTTCATCAGCGTGGCGATATCGGCGAAGCTGGCCTCGGTGAAGGTGAGCAGGGCCTCGCCGGCGATGCCGGCACCGATGAATCCCTGGCAGACCGCCGACACGGTTTCATTGGCGCCGATTTCCTGCAGTGCCTGGCGCAGATCGCTGCCTTCCACCATGCGGACTTTGGGTACCGGGAGTTGTACGAAGGCGCCGAGCAGCCGTGCCAGCAGATCACCCGCGCGGCCCATGGCGACATTGGCGATTTCCTGATAGGCATCCAGAATATCGACTTGAATATCCAGTTCGCCGCGCGTTTGGCCGGGCGCGCCGCGGATGCCGTATTTGTCCAGGATCTCGGCTATCTTGACGGCATCGATGGGTTTCTTGATGAAATCGAGCGCGCCCATTTTCATGACGCGCTGATAGGCTTCCGGCTGTACGTCGCCCGATACCACAATGACCATGCTGGGCAGATCCTCCCGGCGAATCGTCTCCAGCACGTCATAACCGTCCATGACCGGCATATTGAGATCAAGAAACATGATGTCGCCCTTGCCCGCCTTGATCGCCGCAATGCCTTCCGCGCCGTTGGCGGCAAAGGAGACGGAGACGTCCCAGTCGTCGGGCA
>JBFEJM010000168.1:0-5723 GCA_041553175.1 Gammaproteobacteria bacterium
GGCAATGGCTGACATGACGTAAGCCCCGGCTGGGCTAGTCTGAATAGGGACAATGAGACAGTCGTCCTTGCATTCAGTCTGTATGCATAGCGTTTTAATCGGACTGGGCGTTTCTGGACACTGATATTTGTCAGGTGTATAAAACTTTTCATTCGGTGCCGTGACGCATCGAAGTAAGTCTCGAGCAGCGGCGTGTTCTGCGCGGCTGCGGACATGGAATCGGGTTAGAGCTTGCTGAGCGCGCCCACTAACAGGGAATCCTGACCGAACACTCGACGAATTCCTGCAAGAACATCGTGATGACGCTTTGTGCAATGGGCCTCAGGATCGGGCCGGTCACGCGGTAGCAGGGGAATTCATTCGCAGTAATCCGGGGTCACCGAAGATTACCGGGGTTCAATCAGGACGCTTTGCGCGCGTTGGTTTGCAGGCCTAAGGAGGGGCGGATGGATCGCACGAGAGTTCTCGCTGTTGTTGTTTTTTGTTTTTATGCGGTATTCAGTGGCGCGCCGGCAACGGCCACGCCTCCTGCTGATCCGGGCACGGCACCCACACTCGTCGCGGTTGCCGAACCGGCCGACGAAGCGACTGCCGATATGGCGCCTGAACCCGGCGCTGTCGCCGGCATGGTGAATGATCCCTACAGTTCGGGTTTCTACGCCGGTGCGGCGAAGCTGAATGCATCCGAGGCGGCCGGGCGCGAGATCTGGTACAAGGCCACCGCCGGCAACGATCGCTTTCACACCTATACCTTTCAGCAACGCGTCGGCGTCCTTATCGACTGGTACCGAGTGCTGAACGCGGCCGAGCGCGACGACCGCTTCAAGAGCTGGGGCCTGATCAACGATCCCGACTGCTGCACGCCCGGCAGTGAAGGCTGCCCCGCCAGAAGCCTGGAAGAGACCTACGGGTTCGACTGGTGTCCCGGCGACGAGGAACTGCTGCAGTACGTGGGCAAGAGCGGTTACCGCGATCCCGCCTGCGACTTCAAGGACGCGCCGCTCGACCCCAATGATCCCCACGCCACGCAGGAGCAGCGCCAGTCGGCCTGCGATCTCGCCTTTGGCACCTCGACCGGCGCGATGGGTCTGCGCAAGTTTCCCAACCCGCGCTTCGACGCCGATGCCTGGCGCAAGCTCAACAACGGCAAGCTCGGTACCTGGGCCGGCTATAACACACGCTTGAGTGACAACCCGGCCAACAGCGATTCCAAGGTAAGCCATCTGTTGGACGCGTCGATCGAGCCGCCGTTCCGCATCGGCATGGCCTGCGGCGCCTGCCACATCGCCTTCAACCCGACCAACCCGCCGCAAGACCCGGCGCATCCGGAATGGGACAATCTGGTCGGTGCCATCGGCAATCAGTATGCGCGCCTGTCCGAGGTGATGGTGTCGGGCATGCCGACCGATTCCCTGGAATGGCAGGTGTTCTCGCATGCGCGGCCGGGCACGACCGACACCTCGGCGGTGCCGACCGATCAGGTCGACAACCCCGGCACCATGAATGCGCTGATCAATGTGCTGCACCGGCCGACCTTTGCCAACGAGACGGTGAACAAGTGGCGCAAGGTGGCGAGCTGTTCGCCCGGCGAGGACGAGAAGGCGTGCTGGTGCGAGCCCAACCGCAGCAACAAGTGCTGGCGCAAGAGCACTCAGCAGGAGACGGTGCACCATATTCTGAAAGACGGTTCCGACAGCATCGGTTTTCATGAGGCGCTGCAGCGCGTCTATATCAACATCGGTTCCTGTTCCGAACAGTGCTGGGTGAATCACCTGACCGATCTGCGTCAGCTCGATCCGCAGGCACGCAACTTCGGGCAGACGCCGTTTGACATCGGTCAGTGCCGGCGCGATTGCCCGAACTTCCGCGCCATCGAGGACCGGCTGTCGAATCTGGCCAGCTTCCTGTTGTCGTCCGAGGCCACTGCCGCCGATCTGCAGATGGCGCGCGCGAACATGCGCAAGGCCGAAACACCGGATGCCAGCTATGAATACGCCGATCTGGTCGACGACCTGGAGCAGGAGTTCGGCGAGGGCGCGGTGGCGCGCGGCAAGTCGGTGTTCGCCGACAACTGCGCGAGCTGTCATTCCAGTCAGGGCGAACCCTTCGCCGCACGCGATTTCCGCGAAGTGGACGAGAAGACGGGGCTGCGCGCCGACTTCCTCGGCAACGACAAGGCGACGCCCGCGTCCGAGGTCGGCACCTTCCGCTGCCGTTCGCTGCATTCCAATCACATGGCGGGACACATCTGGCAGGAGTACGCCTCCGAGACCTACCGCGCACGGCCGCCGGATGCCGGCATGCGCGATCCTTCCGGCGGCGGGCGCGGTTACTACCGCAACATCTCGCTGGTGAATCTGTGGGCGCACGCGCCGTTCATGCACAACAACGCCATGGGGCCGGAGTTGTGCGGCAGTCGTGAGCCGGGCAAGAACCAGTTCTACAGCACGACCTACGTCAACGCCGATCAGACGCTGATGGACAACCCGCCCGAGTGCTGGCCGTACGACCCGAGTGTCGAGGGGCGCTTCACGCTGTACAAGGCATCGATGCGCAGCCTGCTGTATCCGAACGAGCGCGTGCCCAAGATCACCAAGCTCGATCAGGACATCGTGCTCGATCTGGGGCCGAAGCTGTGGGACGGTGAGGATGAAAAGAAACTGCTCGGACTGACGCTGCGGGTACCGGCCGGTGTCAATGCCGGTCTGCTCGGCAACTTCCAGCACAAGCCGTTCGTGGTCGATCTGGTGCGCGCCAAGCTCAAACCGGCCGAACTCGAGGCACAGCTGGTCAGCGAGTATGGCCGTGAACGTGGCGAGCAGATCAACTCCGCCATGCGCGAGATCGCGAACGAGGTGCTCGACAATCCGGATCAGCTGCTGGCGGCGGTGAAACAACGTCTGCCGCTGCTGCTGGATGTCTACAGCTCCTGCACCGCCGATATCGAGAACGGCGGCCACGAGTTCGGCGCGAATCTGCCGGAGCAGGACAAGCAGGCGCTGATCGCCTTCCTGGCCACCCTCTAAATGGATCTGATCGCCGGCCGGTGCAACGGTCGGCGATCACAAAGGGAGACATGATGTCATGTGCGATGGATTGAGAACAAAACTCTGGATGGTGCTGCCGGCGGCGCTGCTGATGTTGTTGGCGGGCTGTGATCGAGGCCCGACCGGCCAGGCGCCGAAAATCGAATTCGCGCCGGCGGGCACGGATTACTCCGCCAAACCCGATTTTGCGCAGCTCGAATACAAACACCCGATTCCCCGCGCCGAGCTTGCGCATGTCACGGCGAAGTATCTGGCCGGCCTGACCCAGGAAGAGGTCGATCAGATCTATGCGCGGCTCACCGCCGGGCCGATTCCGGACGGGCCCTTTGAAGGCGATCTGTTCTTTCCCAAGGGCAGCAGCGGCAAGTTCAGGGTGACGGAAATCGTCGGCGGACTGAAAGGCCTGGTGGTGCGGTTCAAAGCCCGCAAGCTGGAAGCGCTGGGGCGCACGCTGTGGAAGGGCAAGGTGTTCTATCGCGACGAACGCATTCTGCGCAACCGCATCGAAGACCTCGCGGTGTTGAAGCCGCTGATCGACGGCGATCTGCGCGACCTGGAGAAGATCGACGTCGACGGGCGCGACGCCTGGCTGCTGTTCCCGGCCAAGCTCTATTGCGGCCAGAGTCTGCTGGACTCGCGCCGCGAGTCGATCATCATCGATTACGCCTTCTCCGACGAACTGCCCGGCTATCGCGAGCAGCCGGACTTCCTCGCCAGCCGCCGCGGCTTCAAGGTGCGGGATGAGATCCGCATGGTACGGCCGGGGCTGTATCTGGGCCGGGCCTATCTCGATCGCGCCTTCGTGCTCAACTTCACGCTCACCAGCAAGGACATCGCCGCGCGCGACGATGCCGCCTTCATTCAGACCGGACAGGTGCAGGAAGACTGTTGGGGCGGTACGCAACCCCGCATGGCGAGCGCTCAGTGATGACGCAATCTGCATGCACCGGCCGGACATGCAGCACATCGGTGGCAGGCCTGCGGACCGGTGACTGATGACCCGCTTGCATTGTTCGCTGTCGGTTCCGCTGTTGGGGCTTGTGCTGCTGTGTAGTCCCTGGGTCGCCGCAGCGGATGAACCGCCGCCCTGGGCATTGCTGGAAGAGGCGCCGGGGCCGGACCTGCCGCCGCATGGCCGTTCCCTGTTCGATGCCCTGGTCACGGTCGCTGATCCCGCCGGCGGTTCCGCCAGGACCGAGATACCGTTTCCGTTTGAACGGCTGCTGGATCGGGTACGCGAACAGCTGGATACCGAGGCGTCGAGTATGGGCGGACTGGTGCCGGTACTGATTCCGATCGGACGTTCGCTGCAGCGCAATGCGGCGGCGCCGGACTACTTTCACTCGCCCCGCATTGTCGTCGCCGTCACCGGCGAACCGCGTTCGATCACTGCGCCGCTGTTCAAGGACCGGCTCTATATCGGCTATCACGCGCAAGCCGCCGTGCTGGAGATCATCAGCTACAACGAGGCATTGGGGCGGTTCGAGTTTCAGGTGGTCAAGAACTACCGCGCCGGTGCCGTGCCGGAACTCTATTACATGAAGCGATCGATCTGTATGGCCTGCCACCAGAATCAGGCGCCGATCTTCTCACGCCCCCTGTGGAGCGAGACCAACGGCAATCCCGACATTGCAACGCGCCTGGCCGCCGCGCGCGATGCATTCGACGGCATTACCGCGCGGCGCGATATCGATGCGCCGGCCGCGATCGATGCCGCCACCGACCGGGCCAATCTGTTCGCGTTCTATCAGCGTGTGTGGACGGAAGGCTGTGCTGTGAACGGGCCTGTCGACTGCAGGGCGTCGCTGCTGAACGCGGTCATGCAGTTTCGCTTGAGCGGCCGGCAGGGTTATGCCGACGACGGCGCGCGTGCGGTGAAAGATGTTCTGGCGCAATGGCGCCAGCGCTGGCCGCAGGGCATGCGCCTGCCCAATCCCGACCTGCCCAATCGCGATCCCTTTCTCACCACGACGGCGGCGGCGCGCGAAGTGGTGGTCGATGCGCAGACCGATCCGCTGCTGACGCGGCCGCCGCTGGCAACACGTACCTTTGATGACGAAACCGATCTGCTTGCCCTCATCGACGGCCTGTCCGGCTTTTTCGCCGAGGCGGACATCCGTGCGCTCGATACGCTGTTGTTTTCCGCTCCTGTCCAAGCCGATGTGCAGCAGCAGCGTCTGAACTGCCAATACAACGCCGTGCGCGCGGACGACACGCGGGCGCGGCTCGATCTGCGCTGCAGCGCAACGGACAGCAAGCGCGCGTTTGAACTGGAAGGGCGTATCTACATGAAGGGCGGGCGCTTCGATCGCGGCCTGATCGATCGGTTGCGGGTGCAGCGCGAGGTGTATCGCAATATCGAACTGCGACCGGCCGCGACCGCTGCGACATCGCCGGCGGAGTTCGAGTTGTGGCGCGACGATCTGCATCTGCGGCTGTCCGATGGCAACAGCCTCGCGCGTATCGCGTTCGAGGATTTTCCGAACGGTGCGGTGGCGGGGGCCTCGTCCGGCGCCGCCATCATCGATGTGCGCACGGACTATGCACCGCTGAAGCAGGCGCTGATGGCGTCTATCGGTGACGGAGGTGTGGCTGCGGACACACCGTTGTATCGCGCGAATATCATGCCGCCGCTGCTGCAAAGGCTTGGCGCCAGGAAAGCGGACACGTGCTGTA